>DATFXC010000107.1:0-20573 GCA_035258625.1 Candidatus Udaeobacter sp.
TCTTTCCAAACCGTCTATTTCTCGATAAACAAACGGAGCGATCTCGCGCCATCGCTTCAGTTCTCCGCTCTGGTTCTTCATTCCTTCAATTCGGAGGACACCTTCCTTGTCGCTGCTGACGTTAAACTGACCGACCAACGCGAGAATTCTAAGTAACGTTGTCTCTCCACGACGCGTTCCATCATAAAGGCCGCTGACTGCATGTCCGTCCGAACTTGCCGTGTTTGGATCAACCTCGCTCTTGGATTGGCCTGGACTCGGGAAATAGCGAGTCACAAAAGTGCGGCAGACTTCACCGCGGCCGCCACCAACGTCCTTACCGAGGCTGTTGTACGATAGGAAGTACCCAAAGTGCGCGTCGGGAACGAGGATCATGTCGCTATGGAAGTAAACTGTGTCACCGCCGTGAGCGATGATGCGAACAGGATCGATCAGATATTCCATGAACGTGATGCCAAGTCCGGTGAGCATCGGGTGAAATTCAAATTGCCGAGTCTCCATTTGCCGCACGGTGTCCGGTTTTAGAATCGACACACCGCCGACCGTGCCATCTTGAAGAAAGGCGAGCATGAACCGCGTCATGTCAGCAGCCGTGGTGGTGAGTGCTCCGGCCGGCGCCGCTTGCACCCATTCGAAATCGCGCGGTTTTTTGGACGCGCTGAGATAACCTTTCGACATTTGCGGCACGAGCTGCGCCGACAGCGGTTGATCGAACGTCGAATGGTTCATCCCGAGCGGTTTCAGAATGTGATTCTGGACGTAACGCTCGAACTTCTCGCCGCTGACACGCTCGACGATGTATCCGGCGAGCGTGAATCCGTAATTTGAATAAGATGGAATTTTGCCCGGCGGGAAAATGCGGCTCGGCATTTCGTTCACGAGGTACGTGCGCAAAGGTTTGATGTCGCTTTCATGCGCGACGAAGAGATTCTTCAATGTCTCCTCGAATCCGCCCGTGTGGGTAAGCAATTGCCGCAGCGTGACAGGCTCCGGATAAGTTTTTGGGATTGGAAAATCGAGGTAATCATCGACGTCGCGGTCGAGATCGAGCTTGCCTTGTTCGACCAACTGCATCACGGCTGTGGCAGTGAATAGTTTCGAGATCGAACCTGGACGAAACAAAGTCTGATCGGGAAGCACCGGTTTCTTTTCTTCGACATCAGCGTAGCCATAGCCTTTTTGAAATAACACCTGACCCTCTTTCACCACCGACACGACCGCGCCCGCGATGTTTCGATTTCGCAATTGCGAGGGAATCAATGCATCAAGAAAAGTTTCGAAATCAGCTTTGGTTAATTCGGGCGCCGGACTCGGCTGCGGCATGACCGCAGGAACGTTCGCCGGCGGCGGCGATGGCGCTGATAATAACGGCGACGGCGCTGGGCCTTGAGCGCTTGCGACGCTAATCGCAATCGCGTTGGCGACAAGTAACGCCGCAAACCGCACGCGCGACGAAAATGCGACCTGCATATGGGAGCGGAGTCTGCCAGTTCCGTTGAGCCGGTGACAAGCCTATGCTTTGCCTTGAACCCGTGAGCGAATTTCTTCGATCCGCTTTTGCAGTTTGGGAAAGTGCGACCCCGGCCAGTAAATTTGTTTGCAGCCGGGACAGCGGCGGAACTGGTTGTAATAGATTTTGGTAAGCGGCTCGAGTTTGTCGATTATATCGGCCTTGGCTGCCTCTTCCAACGGTGCGTTACATCGTACACAGCGCGTAAAAGGCGCGATCAATCCCAAAAGGTTAAAACGGCGGACAACCTCAATCGTCTGTTCGTCGGCGTTTTGGGAGCGCGGGCAATATCCGTGTTCAACGATCGCGTGCATGAGCAGCCGCCGATCTCGGGTTAAGAGCGCTCGATTTTCACGGGCCATGACCTCGAGCAGTTGCCGGTCATCCGCATTCTGGCGGTAGACGACATCAAATCCGAGGAGACGAAGATTGCGTGTGAGTGCTCCCAAATGCCCATCAGCGACAAACCTCGAAATGTCAATAGCTTGCAATCGTTTCTCCGTGCGATCCGTGTCACGATTCTCGACCGGGAAGACCTCTACCTTTGCGTCCCTGGCCAGCGTGTGATCAAAACCGACTGTCTGCTCATCGACCAAGATCAAATCAACCTCCGGGTGCGGAACGCCACACGACTCAATGACGTCCTTTATGGACGTCTTTTCCGCGAGCGGCCGCTCGATAACTGTATCGCCTGCGTTCGATCCAAGAAAAAAAGGGAGGTCACCGTGGAAGCGAAGCCGAACCGTGAACGCGTTCACGTTAATTCGTGACTCGGGCGTTGGCGTAAGCGTACTCAAAAGTCGTGGCACGCGGACGACCTTGAAGCTTGCCGGGCCCGAGAGGTTCATCTTCGCCGAAATAACAATCGATCTGCCATCGCCGCAGACCGCCGCCGGTATCCATGATTTTCCAGCGGTTGCTCCCGAAGATTTTTTGAAGCTCGGGTGATGTTGTCTCTATAACCGCTCCCCGGCGCAAGCCACCGTGGCCTCCCTTCATCGCTGCCGAATAGCGCGGTACCAACACACCCCCTCCACCTGTCGCATGTGAAGCAAACGCGTACGAATCACTGCCGTTGTAGCGAATGTAATATCGCCCGTTAACAGGCGTAGTAATTCGGCCGAAGCCTTCCTTTTTTACGGAGCGCAGAAAATCGCGCGGATATTTTCGACCGTGCAACCCGGGTTTCGTAACCGGTGTCGCGTCAAAGCCGCGCTCGAAAGTAAAACCCGATTCCTTCGGGGTGTAATAGAGGGTGCACACGACGAAGTATTCACCGTTATGTCCCTGCGGACGCCGCTCCAGTTTGTCGTTCTCGTACGCAAGCCGCTGCACGACTTCCGGCCATGGGATGTCCGCGTGCAGTCGCGAATTAAGTGCTGCTGCGAGAATGAACACCGCGAACGTGAGGATCAGTCGCCAAAAACTGATTCCATTGAACCGCCGATTAAAATTTCGATGGGGAGTCGCTTCCATTCGTATTCATAAGGGGGTTGTTTCCATTGAAAATGCTCAGGGTAAGTTTTGCGGAGGTGCTTGATAATTTCCGCCGCGACTCGAAACGGCTGGAAACGTTCGCGATCGATCAAATGAATTTGCGCGCCGCCGCAGAGTTGACCGGCAAATTTTTGGAAGGTTGGTTTGAAATAATTTTCGCGAAAGAAAACGCCCGGCAGCTTTAAGCCGTTTAGCTCGGTGCAAAGCTGCTGCGCATCGATAAATGGCGCACCAAAGATTTCGAATGGTCGCGTGGTGCCGCGTCCTTCGGAAATGTTCGTGCCTTCAAGCAGACACGTGCCGGGGTAAACCGCGGCGCTCTCGAGCGTCGGCATGTTGGGTGATGGCATTACCCACGGCAGACCGGTTTGGTCAAACCACATTACGCGCTCCCAGTTTTTCATTGGGAGGACGGACAGTTCACACTTGGCGAATGCTTCGGCACGGAACTGCTGCGCCAGTTCGCCAATTGTGCGGCCATGCCGAACTGGAATGGGATGCATCCCGACGAACGATTTATAATTCGGGTCAAGCACAGGCCCTTCAGTCGTTATGCCATTGATGGGGTTTGGCCGATCCAACACAACGACTGCGGTGCCGCATCTCTCGCAAGCGCGCATGCAAAGATAGAGCGTCCAAATAAAAGTGTAATAACGCGATCCGACGTCTTGAAGATCGACCAACAAAACATCCAGGCCTCTCAGCATTTCCGCCGTTGGCTCACGATCGTCACCGTAAAGACTGTAAACCGGGATGTGCAAACGGGGATGCTCGTAACTTTTCCATTCCACCATGTTGTCCTGTGTCTGGCCAAGAAATCCGTGTTGCGGGCCAAAAAAGGCGGCGAGGCGGAACAAATCGCCACTGTGTCGCTTCAGGATTCGTGACGCGTGTTCAAGCTTTGAGGAAACCGAAGCCGGATGAACCAGGGCACCGATGCGCGCGCCGCGAAATTTGTTAGGCCAAAGTTCTGCTAAATGATCAATCGGCAGTCGGACGCGCATTCGTACTCTTGTATCACACTGCGGAAATTTCTGCGAGTTGTAGCGGCGCTCGCGGCGAGCACACGACACAATCGGTGTTTGACTCAAACGCCTCTACACCCGTTTCCAACGACGTACGCCGAGTAGTACGAACATTGAAAGCAGCGTGATTAGTGCGCATGCTTTCGCAAATAGCTCGCCATGCTGGGCATAGAACGTCAGCTCTTGCTCGGTCGGCACCTTGATTTCGCCAGCGAGAATACCCTCCGTGAACGTGCTGCCCTTATCATCTCGTAACTCCTGCGTGACGCGACCGAATTGGTTGATGAAACAAGTGACTCCGGTATTCGCCGCGCGTATCATCGGGCGACGCGTTTCTACGCAGCGAAAAATCGCGTTCGCCAAGTGCTGATGCGATCCGGCCGAATGCTGAAACCACCCATCGTTAGTTACATCAACGAGCAAATTCGCCTCGGGACTTGTCTCGTTTGCAAGGACAAATTGTCTTACTAATTCGCCGATTGTGTCTTCGAAACAGATCAACGGCGCCACATGGACATCGCTATTGGTTAGCGTAAACACCGTGTGTTCTTTTCCTGCTTTGAAATCGCCGGGTACCTGGTCGCCTACAATCTGCGCAAGCAACGGCACTGTATGGCGACCGGGAACGAATTCGCCAAAAGGCACTAGGTGAATCTTTCGATATATCTGCACATGTTCGCCGCCATCGGAAACAAGCAGCGCCGCGTTGTAAACATCGCGCTTGTCTACCTCGATCGTTCCCAACAGAAGGTCCGTGTCCGACGACGCGGCCAGATCCATCACAAATTTGTAGGTCTCCTGGTCTGCGAGAACTGGGCCGGGCATCGAGCTTTCGGGCCAAACTAATAAATCAGGCGGCGGGTTTGATCGCACTGCGATTTCGCTTAACCGCCGGAATTGATCGAAAATTCCGCTCGTGAACTGTGGGTCGAATTTTTGATTTTGCGGAATATTCGATTGCACGGCTGCAACCCGGAGCGGTTTTGCCGGCGCCGAAACCTGGGTCGCGCGAAGTCCGAAAATCAAAACGCCCACAATGGCTGCCATCGTGACGGTGAAATCAAAATGCGGCCGCATCATGCGTGTGCGCGCCTCCACAACCAGGCGATACGCGGTCGTGAGAACGATCACGTTGGCGAATGCGACCATGAACGATAATCCGGCGACACCGGTGAGCTCTGCGACTTGAATGAGCGGCCAATTGCTGTGCAGGGCGACCCCAAGGCCGTTCCAGCCGAAGCCGGAGAAAACCCACCCGCGCAACCATTCAAGCGTGGTCCACGCAGCCGCGAGGATGAAAGCGAGTCGCAGGTTGTTCGTCGATTTTGTCCATGGCGATTGCGCCGGGGCCGCGGCGCTCCGGGCTTGCGCCAGCATCTGGTCCCATTTGCTGCCGCCTGTTCGGGTTTTCCCTGGTCGTGGCCGCAGCAGACCGCAAAACCACGCCCAGAGCGCGAAATAAATCGCCATGTAAAACTCGAGGACAAACCAACCAAGAACGGTGACCGTCGTCAGCCAGGAGAATGCGATCCAGAAGAACGTCACGCCGGCGACGTAACCGAGGAGCAGATTTCGGAGCCACCGATGGCGGGAGTTTGCGCCGGAAAACCAAATGGCGGCGATAAGGGGAGTCAGCGCGATCCAACAGAACCACGTCAGGTTGAACGGCGGAAAGCAAGCCGCGTAAAGCAGCCCGCTACAGATCGCAGCCAACCACGGCCAAAGTTTTGTGATTCTTACCATCGGAGTGCCTTCAGATATCTGGAGCGCAACATCCAAACTGCATCATTCAACGTCCCAGAGAAATTTTAACTTCCAATCGCCAAGGCTGCAGTCCGCGTGCTCATCATGTCACGTAGCGGAGCGAAACATCTCAAGTTGTATTTTACTGGGTGGCGAAATGCCAGAGGTCCTTCGCTTCGCTCAGGATGACAGTTACTTGCCTGAATGTTGGGTCGTCGATGCCAACCGCCACTCGGCATCCTTTCGCAGCCAATTCCAAAGATCTTCTAGTTGTTTTCCAACCTCCGCTTTGATCTGCTCGAGCGCAGCGTCGTCCGATTCTTCTCTTTCCAGATCACGTCGCGCGAACAAGTAATACTTTATTTTCGGCTCCGTCCCCGACGGGCGCACCGCGATCCGCGTTCCGTCTTCCAACTCAAACATCAACATTTTTGTCGTCGGAATGAGATCGCCTTCGGTGTCTTTGATCTCGTCCGTTTCGAAATCTCTAATGTTCGCCACTTTTGAGTCGAGTATTTCGCGGACCGGATCTGCCGCGTATGATTTCATCAAACTCGCGATCTTGCCTGCGCCTTTCGCACCCTCGAAAATGAGTGAACTGGTTTTCTCCGCAAAATACCCGAACTGCGCATAGATATCATCTAGCAACTGATCGACCGTTTGACCGCGCGAATTTGCGTAAGCAGCCGCTTCGCAAAACATGATCACTGCGCCGTTGCCGTCCTTGTCCCGCACAAAATCCGCGCCGCTGTAACCGTAGCTTTCTTCGCCGCCGAAAGCGTAAAATGAAGAATATGCGAGTCGAAGCCGGCGCGTTTCATTTTCCGCAAGATCAGCATAGCTCCGGCGCAGGTGTTCGGGAATCTCGCGCTCGTACTTGGCGAGCTTCGCGCCGACATACTTGAAACCGGTCAACGTCTCTACACACCGCACACCGTAGTAATCGGCGATCGCCTTTTGCAGATCGGTGGTGACAAAAGTTTTGATGATCACGGCGCGCGAAGCGTTCTGTTTGTTCAGCACGCCCTTGTCGAACAGGATCTTGATTCGATACCAGGCAAGGAGCGAACCGATTTGGTTTCCTGTCAGCAATTTCATCTTGCCGTCCTTCGTTCGAACTGCCACGCCCATGCGGTCACAGTCTGGATCGGTCGCTGCGACCAGATCGGCGTTTTCCCTTTCTGCAAGTTCGATGGCCATCGTTAACGCTTCGCCGTATTCCGGGTTCGGCGACTTCACCGTGGGAAATCGCCCATCGAAGCAATCCTGTTCCGGGACGACTTGGAAATTGAAACCGAGCAATGCCAGCAACGGCTTGATGATTACGCTGCCGGTTCCGTGCAATGGGGTGTAAATGATCCGCAGCGATTTCGTGTCGCGAATAGTTTGGGGATCGAGGATCAACGTTTCGAGGCGGTGCATGTAAGCTTGGTCGATGTCCTTTCCGATTACAGTCGCTTTCCCTTGTTGCTCTTTCGAGAGCGGCGTGAACGATTCGCTTGTAATTGCGTTCACTTTGGCGATGATCCCGCTGGCGTGCGGCTCGATCACCTGCGCGCCGTCACTGAAATAAACTTTGTAGCCATTGTCGTGCGGGGGGTTGTGGCTCGCGGTGATGATGATCCCAGCGCTGGCCTGCAGATGCCGCACAGCAAACGAAAGCTCCGGCACAGAGCGCGGGCTATCGAACACGAACGCGTCGCAACCATTTTCGGCTGCGATTCTCGCAGCCAGTTCGGCAAATTCGTTCGAGAAAAACCGCGGATCATGGGAGATCACGAGTTTTGGCTTCGCGGAAATTCCCTGGCGCCTGTTCGAGTCCTGCAGGTAAGCAACAAGTCCGCGCGTTGCGCGGTTGATATTAAAGAAATTCATTGCATTCGTGCCTACGCACGGGAATTCCGGTCGCTCGCCTTCGCGCGCATTCCCGCGTTCCGCAGCTGTGACGATTTTCCCGATGGTGCGCCCGCGCAGCCCACCCGTGCCGAACAGAAGCGTTTGGTAGAATCGATCGTTTAATTCCTGCCACTCAGCGGCCTCGACGAGTTCGTTGATCGATCGAAAATAAAGATCTGACTGCGTGCCACTCGCCAAGGCGCGAATGTTTCTTGCAGACGACGCCATTAGATGCCGGTCGGTAACGGCGCGTTCGATTTTCGTATTTAGGTCTGCAAAATTAGCTGTCATTCCCGGCAACTGTTCCGTCATGGATTTGCTTTGCAAGCACTCTATGACTCGGCGGAAACAACTTGCGTCATCTACTTCAGTTCACTATCAAACGGCAAAGGAGTTTAACGATGAAACGCTTTATCGCATACGTGGCCATCACGATGGCCATGTTATCATTCGCATATGGGCAATCGCCGACCGCGCAACGGCCAGCGAACAGCACCAGCGAGCAAGAGGTCAGACAAATGATCGACAGATATCGCAACGCCATATTGCAGCGCGACATTGCTACGCTGGAGAAAATCTGGGCCGACGATTATGTTTTCGTTAACGCGGCAGGAGACGTGCTCACAAAGACGGAGCGTCTGTCGAACCTTAAGTCGGGCGCGACCACGCTGGATTCCATCAACCAGGAGGAAAATGTTACGGTGCGCGTGTATCAAAATAGCGCAGTAGCGACCAGCCGCGTCACGCTCAAAGGACAGTACAGCGGGCAACCCATCAGCGGCGAATATCGAAGCACTCTTGTCTGGGTAAAAGGTCCCGGAGACTGGCAACTGGTCTCGAATCAATTAACAGCTCTTAAGCCCAAGTAGCTGTGATACACGAGCATTGCCGCTGCGATGTCTTCTACTGCCATGCCTAGCGACTTGAAAACCGTTGTTTCGTTCGCGCACGATGGAACTGTGCCGGCCAGCGCTTCGCCGAGTTCGGCATAGATTTTTGCGTTGGATAGAATCACGTCACCCGCTTCTTTTAGCGCGCCTTCGCGGGAATCGACGAATACAACTGCCCTTTGCATCGCTTCATCGTCAAGCTCACGCCAATCGGGACGACATGCGCCGATTGCATTGACGTGAGAGCCGGGCTTGAGCCACTCTCCCTCCAATACCACCGTTTTCGAAGTGGTGACGGTCACGATCACATCGGCGCCGCGCACTGCTTCTTCAGCAGCGGTTGCTGTGGCGCCAATTTCCTGTGCGAACTGCTTTGCGTGTTCAAACGTCGGACTCCAGACGCGAATCTCCTCAAACGACCGAACGAGCCGCAGCGCTTCTACGTGACTGCGCGCTTGCACGCCGCTGCCCAGAATGGCGAGGACTTTAGCGTCAGGCGACGCGAGCAGTTTCGTCGCTGCGCCAGATACAGCAGCCGTTCTCATCTCGGTGATTAACCGCCCGTCCATGATCGCCAGTGGCGTTCCCGTTTGTGGATCGACAAGAAAAATCGTGGCCATGTGTGTCGGAATCCCGCGCTCCGCGTTTGACGGGTAGAACGTTACTGCTTTCAACCCGAGTCCATCCGGCGTGAGCGCCGGCATCAAGCCTAGGAATCCGCCGGGCGGATCAACTGATATGATCGAGCGGACGGGCTGAGTGACTTTGCCGGCAGAGAAATCGATCAGTGCTTTCTCCATGGCCGGAATCAACTCGGTCATCCGCAAATGCTCTCGAACTTGTTCTTCGTTGAGGAAAAGCGGTTGATCAGTTTTCATTTGAAGTCCGCAGTTTGAGGTTTCGTCGCGAGTGCGTACAGGACATTTGTTTCAACGGCTGAAATCTTTTCATCGCGAATAAAAGCCAGGTTAGCTTCTTTGACCTTTTGTCGCTCCGCCAGGTTTAACTGTTCGATCGTTCCGCGGTAACCGGAGCCTAAAACAATTGTACACCAATCCTCAGGGGATTTAATGGGGTGGAGGCGATTTTCAGCAATGATTTCTGGCGATGCGACTCCAGCTTCGTCGAGAATTTTCCGCAAGCCTGCCGGATCGTCGATTCGATCCCATGGATTAAAGCCCTTGTACAGATCAGGCCGTCCATCCTTAATCGAGCACCAGAATGCATCGTTCGCCGGCTCGCAGAAATTTGGTCCCCATGTAGTCACAGCCAGTTTGCCGCCTGGTCGAATGCGACTCCAGAGTTCGCTCACAGCAATTGTCATATCTGGCACAAAGAAAATTCCGAACACGCACACGACGGCATCAAAACTCGCGGGTGGAAAACGCATCGAGAGCATGTCGCCAACTTCAAATTCGATGTTGGCAAGATTTCGTTGAATTGCTTTCGTCCGCGCCAAATTCAAAAGCTCCTTCGCGAGGTCAACTCCTATGACGTTTCCCGTCGGTCCGACTGCTTCGGCAGCTGGCAGCGCAGAAGCCCCAGCGCCGCAACAAACATCGAGCACTCGCGAACCAATCGGGAGCGCAGCCAGTTGGATCGTGCGGCGTCCGAAATACTCCCAGAAACTGAGTGGCGATGCATCGTAGAAATCTGCCGCCGCGTTGTAGGTAAACGCAGCGCGAGCTTGCGCATTCTCCGGCATGTTTGCTTTCATTGTAATTTGGGCCGTATTCGATTGAAGACTTATGGCTGAAAAACTGCAAACGCGCTGTGTGATCGCAGGCGGTGGCCCAGCGGGCATCATGGCTGGTTACCTGCTCGCACGAGCGGGTGTGCCCGTGATCGTTTTGGAAAAACATGCCGATTTCTTTCGCGATTTCCGGGGCGACACCATTCATCCGTCCACTTTGGAGCTGATGTACGAGCTGGGGTTGCTCGAGGAATTGCTGAAACAGCCGCATCAGGAAGTCCGACAACTCAGTGGTGTCGTTAATGGCGAAGCTGTGCCCATCGCTGATTTCTCGAAGCTATCCACGCGTTGCAAATTCATCGCGTTCATGCCGCAGTGGGATTTTCTCAATTTCCTTTCCACAGAAGCCAAACAATTCCCAAAGTTCCAACTGTTGATGCAGCACGAAGTCGTGGATCTCATTTTCGAGCAGCGGCGCGTGACCGGCGTGCGCACAAAAACTCCGAACGGCGAACTGGAAATCCGTGCTGACCTGGTCATAGGCGCAGATGGGCGGGATTCGATCATTCAAGTGCGCGGCGGTTTGGAGCGACAAGAGTTCGGCGTGCCGATCGACGTCCTTTGGATGCGTATCTTAAAGAGGCAGGACGATCCTCAGCAAACGTTCGGCTTTTTCCAGCACGGCAAGCTGCTCGTGTTACTCGACCGCGGCGATTACTGGCAATGCGGCTTTGTAATTCCCAAGGGCCGCTTCGATGACATCAAAGCACGCGGTCTGCCGCAATTTCAAAACGACATCGTCAGCTTCGCCGGATTTCTGCGTAACCGCGTAGCCGAATTGGATGACTGGTCAAAAATCAAATTGCTTACCGTGCAGATCAATCGTCTTCGCGATTGGTGTCGGAACGGCCTGCTTTGCATTGGCGATTCTGCGCATGCGATGTCACCGGCAGGCGGCGTGGGAATCAATCTCGCCATTCAAGATGCCGTCGCGACGGCGAACCTGCTCGCGGACAAATTGCGGAATGGCGCAGTTTCACTGGACGATTTGCGACAAGTACAAAGTCGTCGCGAATGGCCTACGCGCCTGATCCAGGAAATGCAGGTCTTCATTCATCGTTACGTCGTCACCGGTCGAGCATCCGGAAGACGCAATTCTTTGCCCTTTGTCGTCCGTCTGCTGAAATGGTTTCCAGTTCTGCGACAATTTCCCGCGCGTTTTATCGGGCTCGGTCCAAGGCCGGAACATTTCCGCAGTCCAACTGCAACGTAAGAGACGGAAAAGGCACCTAGAGTTTTCGAATCCGTTCGAGCTGCACACCGCATCCAACAGGACGAAACAACAGCGCACACATTCTTCCCATGCTCACTGCGGAAACTCCATTTCCGTCTAACCGCTCTCTCATTTCGCGTGGGTTGAGTGCGATTGAGCTATTGCTCGGCGCCTTCATCGTGATTGGCCACAATGTTTTTAACCTTGTCCCGAACGACGTAATCGTTCTGTCTGTCCTAGGTTTGATATCTATCCGCCTGCGCGATGGCAACTTGGCCGCGATGGGATTCAAGCGACTGGTGTCCTGGCGGCGCGTTCTTCTAATTGCGCTGGCAGCAGCTGCATTGCGCATCCTCCTCGGTCAATTCGTAGTCGAACCGATTACCGGCTTTTTCTGGCCCAAGCCGACCGCGCCGGGATTAGCAAATGAGATTACCGGAAACGTGAAGATTGCGCTTGTCGCTTTGCTGCTTGTGTGGACCCTTGCCGCCTTCGGTGAAGAGATTGCGTACCGAGGATATCTGCTGAAGCGTGCAGCCGATATTGGAAACAGATCGGCAACGGCTTATTGGATTGGGATTGTGTTCATTTCAATCTTGTTCGGCTACGGTCATTACTACAAAGGTCCGTCCGGTATCGTTGATTCAGGAGTTGCGGGATTGATTTTGGGAACGGCGTACATGGTGGCCGGTCGCAACCTCTGGGCCAGCATCTTCGCTCACGGATTCATTGACACATTCGGCATCATCGACGCCTTTTTCGAATGGTCGACGTAAGTACATCAATCGATCTTAGCGGCATTCGCGCGGCGCATTCACGGATTCGTCCATACATTCATCGCACACCGGTGTTGACTAGCGCGCGATTGAACGAGGCGAGCGGCGGGTCGCTGTTTTTTAAGTGCGAGAATTTTCAGAAGATCGGTGCGTTCAAGGCGCGCGGCGCGACCAATGCGGTGTTCGTCCTTGATGATGCAACCGCGCAGCGCGGCGTGGCTACACATTCATCCGGCAACCATGGCGCCGCGGTGGCGCGCGCCGCGAAACTGCGCGGAATTCCTGCGCATATCGTGATGCCGTCAAATTCGGCGAAGGTGAAGGTGCGCTCGGTCGAAAGCTATGGCGCAGACATTGCGTTTTGCGAGCCGACGGAACAAGCCCGCGAAGTCAAATGCGCAGAGGTGATCAAGAAAACTGGCGCGACGTTGATTCACTCGTTTGAAAACGAGCACGTGATAGCGGGGCAGGGGACAGTGGTGATGGAATTGCTCGAAGACGTTCCTGATCTTGATGTGATCATGTGCCCAGTCGGTGGTGGCGGTCTTCTGTCCGGCACAGCGATCGCTGCGAAATCGATGCGGCGGTCGATAAAAGTGATCGCGGTCGAGCCGGCCAACGCGGATGATGCGGCGGAATCGTTTCGTGCCGGTCGACGAATGGTCACGGAAAAGAAGTTCACCATCGCCGATGGCCTCCGCACAAACATCGGCGAACCAAACTTTGCAATAGTTCAGCGATTCGTGGACGACATAGTGACAGTGAGTGAGGAAGCGATCGTTTCATCGATGCGCACCGTTTGGGAGACTATGAAGATTGTCATCGAGCCGTCAGCAGCAGTGCCATATGCCGCGATCATGGAAAACAAGGTCGGCAGCCGGGGGAAACGCGTCGGTATCATTCTGACGGGCGGTAACGTCGATCTGGACGCGTTGCCGTGGAACTGTAGCTCGGATCGGTGATCCCGGTGGGCCGGCATCAGCGGTGTCGACTAGGACAAACCGATTTCTTCGGCGATCAGGGAACCATTGGTCCCGCCAAAACCGAAACGTTCATTCGTAAGGAGTCTAACCACGATGAAAGGCTTAAGCACAATCACAGCGATCTTCATTCTGGTGGTCGGCACAGTTACGGCTGGCGCGGCTAATCTAGACAGAATGTCGGCTGCAACCGGAGTTCCTGTCGAAACACTGCAAGCGGAGAGGGCGTCCACCGGCCTCGGCTGGGGCAGCTTGGAGAAAGCGCATCTGCTGGCGAACGCAACTGGCCAGAGCTTCGACGATATTGTCGCGCTGCATCAAGGCGGGCAAGGCTGGGGTAAAATTGCGAACGATAACGGGCTAAAACTCGGCAGGCTCGTGAGCGACGCTCACCGGTCGAGCCAGGCAACCATGCATGCTCAGAACACTCAAAGTGTTCATGGCAAGAGCGCCACCACCGTTCATGGCAAGAGCGCAACGACTGCGCATGGCAAGAGTGCCACAACAGTTCATGGCAAGAGTGCCACGAATATTGGCAGGGGCCATACCGCAAAGACTACGACCACACGCGGCGTCGGTCACGGCTCGAGCTTTAGATCCGGATTCAGCGGATCTCGCGGGATGCGTTCAATGGGGCACATGAGCGGATCTCATGGCATGCGCTCGATCGGCCACGGTGGTGGCCACGCCCGGTAGAGAATCCGGTTCAAGGGTTGATGCTTTGAAAGTGTAAAGCCTGCACGGCACGGCCCCCAGGGCGTGGCTACAGCGCGAGTGCCGACGGTTTCAAACCTCTGTGGTGGCCCAGAACTTGGCGAAAGCCCGCGGCCAGCTTCGGTCGGTAACACTGTCGCGAGCAGAGTTCGCCATGCGCTCGCGCAGCGCTCCGTCGGTCACGAGTGTTCGAATCGCGCATGTGAAGTCTTCGACGTCATGCGATTTGGTGATCAGGCCATTTGCCCTATCCATCACTAATTCCTTTGGCCCGCCGGAATCGGAAACAACGACTGGCAGCCCTGACGCCTGCGCTTCGAGAATGACATTGCCAAACGTGTCAGTAGTACTGGGGAAAACAAAGATATCGGCTGACGCGTACGCCGCGGCCAATTCTGTGCCTCTGAGGTACCCGGTGAAAAACGCTTCAGGCAAAGATTTCGCGAAGGCTTCGGAATACGGGCCGTGGCCAACGACAAACAGTTGGATCGGTAATCCTTCGTTGCGTAGACGGCGATACGCAGCCGCCAGAAGGTCGAGGTCTTTCTCGCGTGAAATGCGGCCAACGTACAGCAGGCGTACCTGGCCGTTGCACGCGCCGAATTTTTCGAAGAATGCTGAGTCGCGTCGACTCGGATGAAACAGGTCGGTGTCGAGCCCGCGCGGCAAAATTTTTAGTTTTGCTGGATCGAAACCGCGCTTGATCCAGCTTTGCCGATATTCTTCGGAGTTAACGAAAACCGTGTCGAGCTGCCCGTAGAACCAGTGCATGTAACGCCATGCCACGCTCTCAAGGAAACTGTCCTCCGTGAGGATGCGGATGTATTGCGGGAAATCGGTGTGATAAATGCCGCTGGTTTGCAGGTTGAGCATCTTAGCCGCGAGCAGCCCCGTCAACCCAACCGGACCGGGCGTGCTGATGATGATCTCGGTGAATCTTTCCCGCTGAACGTAATCCAGCATTTGGAGGATCGGCGGGAAACTCAGTTTTTGCAGTTCGTATTCCGGCAACTCGAATTCGCCGATGGGCGGGAAGTTTTTGATTGGGATATCGGAAAGTTTCAGGTCGCCCCGTGAAGCTACGACGACCAGTTCCTTTCCCGTGGCTGCTCCCGCGGCGGTCATCTTGCGAATCGTGGTCGCCACGCCGTTGACGTCATCGAGCGTGTCGGTGAACCAGGCGCGCTTACGATTTTGCAACGCCAGCGGAACTTGACCAGTCAGCTCCTTGAAAACATTCCGCAGCCATTTTCGCGAGGGCGCTTGACTGTGAAAGCCGTAGATGTAGGGCGTGAGGATTACTAGGATCGGTGCAATTGCGCTTAAAGCCTGCATGCTTTCAACCATGTTTCCGCTACTGAGTTGCTGAACGAATTTGTTGAAGAAACGAAACGCGAGTTGCTCGGCGACCATATTCGCCATGAGAAATGTGCGCCGCTCAGGTTCGCTGACCTTGTCTAACCGGGCCGCAATTTTCGCCTTCACGTCCGGCTGTGCGAAATAACCGGAAAGCTCCTTCCACAGCGAAACATTTGCGGGCTTGGCGAATTCGAAAATTTTTCCCGACAACACGCCTTGCACGATAAATTCCGTTTTTTCCTTTAGCGTGAACTCAGTCGGGGCGCGGCCCTCCATGAAGCGCGAGAACATTTTTTCCAGCAGCGCGGCACTGGGGCCGAGCCTTTCGTGGAAACGATCCTGGATGAAACAGGCTACCGTGTTGTAAAAGCCATGCGACAGGATTAGCGGCGTCCCGCCCTGGCCGCGCGCGTGGCATTCTCCGTTGCGAACGAATTCGAGAAATTCTTCGGTAGTATCGGCCGCCGGGGTTTCGGTGAAAGCCGAAGCGCCGAACTGGCCGCCGTGGTCGTCAGAGCCGCCAACCAGAATTTTTTTCGACGGCTCCGCGTGCGTAGGCGCAAGACCGTGACGATTAGCGAGCCCGTCGATTTTTTCCGGCGTCAACTGGTTAAAAAGAGTCTCAGTCAGATCGCTGAGAAGCGCGTCGCGCAAACCGTTGACGCCCTCGAAATGTTTGAACAGAAGAATGAGCTGCTCGAGATGAGGCGCCTCAAGTTTGCCGTTCACGCTATACAACGGATGCGCCACGGCGTGCGCGATTTGTGCAGCCTGAAGGTAACGCTGCAGATCAAAGACATTCTCTGGAACCGTTTGGATGTCGCGATGCTGTTGTTCTGAGATTCCCCAAACCAGGATGTGTAATTTGCAGCCGTCATGGGGAAAATACGTGGTGACCTGTTCGCTGATGAATGTCCGAGGCAGGTGCGCAATTTGCAGGCAACCATCGATCGAGTCGTGATCAGTAATGGTGACGTAATCCATCCCGCGTTTGAGCAGTTGGTCGTACAACTGCTTTGGATCCGAATAGCTGTCGGGAAAATCGAATCGCCGGAAAAGCCACTCTTCCGACCGCGCACTATGGCGGGAATGGATATGTAAGTCGCACCTGCTCACTCTACGTTTCTTGCCTTAATCTTTGTTCCGCGATCCAGTTCTGATAGGTCGTAGCGTTCCGCACGCTCTTTGTTGCCTCAATAAAGCCCAGAATCTGGTTCCAAATGGCCGGTTGAGAATAATCAGGCGGATGAATGCTTATGCGCAAAAGCGGTTTGCTTTTCAGGACACGGAACATTGTCGTGTTCCAGGTGTGACTGAGTGCGCGGCGCCAATTATTGTGAACGCTGTAAACCATAGTCCTTGCAGGAAATACGTTTCCCGAGCGGAGATCGCACACGCTGCGCAGACGGGTGGTGTATTCCAACTGCGCATCACGAACCGCGCGCTCTGCTTCATTTCCGAGCAACCATGCCGGCGCGACAAAACCTCGCGGGTTAAGTCCATGCCCGCGGAACTGATCCCGTGCCGTTGTGATCCGGTGTAGAGCTTCCTCATAGCTCAAATCGTAAAACTCACCCTCCTTTCGCGTATACAATCTGGTCACCAATTTGTCGCGCAAAGTTTCCTTTGTCTGCCCGGGGCGTTCGTGAAAATAACCGTGGATCACGATTTCGTGGCCATCGGCTTCTAACCCTCGCAACCACGCCACAAATTCCCGGTGGCTCGTGAACAGTCCTTGGTGATGATAGTCCGGCACCACAAGGATAGAACAAATCCGGACGCCGCGGCGGCCCAACTCCGAAATGATTGTGCTGGTGACGCTCTGAGTAGAGGGAGCCACATCGTGCAGAGAAACCACGAGCGAATCCGTCGCCGCGCCGGCGGTCGCAACGAGCGGAAGGAACTCCGTGGCCGCAATCGTGCTCATGTCTGAATTTTCTGTCTCAGAGCAGCTTTGAACAAGGCAAAAAGACAAACGGCGCCGCCCCTGGCGCGCCGCAGCGATGGGGATGACCAGACCATCTCAACGCATCGCCGAATAGTAATCGCGCGCGGCTGTTGTTCGAGTTGCGAATATTTCAGTACGCCACACGGGCATTTTAACCCAAAGCGGCCGAGCGCCACCTGCAGATGCTAGCTTGTTCCCATCTTTACGATTTCGCGAAACTCAGTTTCACGCAAAGGCATCACCGAGAGGCGGGATTGCCGAATTAATGGAATTCCTATCAACCGTGAATTGTTCTTGATCTCGCGAAGTGTAACCGGCCGCGCCAGCGGTTTGACGACGACAAGATCGACCGTGGACCAGTCGCCTTCTTTCGCTGTCGAGTCTGGATAGGAAGTGCGCACGACTTTGGCGATGCCGACTACGGCCTTTTCATCCCCGCTGTGATAGAAAAGGACGTCATCGCCCTTTTGCATTTTCCGGAGGTTATTTCGCGCAGCGAAATTACGTACGCCGGTCCAGCTCGTCTCGCGTTCAGCAACAAAACCCGACCACGAATAGGAAGACGGTTCCTGTTTCACAAGCCAAAAATTCTTCATGCGATTAATCGAGCGAAGCGCGTTCGACAAGCAAGTCTCTTTGTTTCAAGGTCAACAATTTCGAGCATGAAGTAAATCAGCATCGTGGTTGTTTTCGCAGCGCTGGTCTGTACGATAATCGACGGCGCGACGACCGACCATAGCCCGACGGCGGGGCCGGTTATCCTAACCGAGGACGTTGACCGCTTCTATAAGATCTACGATGCCGCAGGCGGACATCCGACCGCCAAGCAGCTTCAGCGTGATTATATCGATTCCGGGGCAGACGGACTTCATCAGTTCGCTAAAATGCGAAACATCACAGGGAACAGGATCGCCGAAACCCTGACCAAACATCCCGAAATCTATTCGGACGCCAAGCGTTGCATGGTGGTGTTGCCTCGTGTCCGACAGCGCCTGGAAGTTGCGCTGCGCAAATTGGGTGAGCTCTATCCCGACGCGAAATTTCCGCCAGTAACCATCGCCGTCGGGCGCGGCAAACCCGTTGGTGTGGGCAGTCCCGTCTCTGGTGTGATGATCGGGCTCGAGGCTCTTTGCGCAACGAACTGGCTTAACCCCAATGTCGAGGACCGCTTCGTGCACGTAATCGCCCATGAATATGCTCATGTCCAGCAGGTGCGGGCTCTCGTCGATGGCGAGCTACTCGAGGGCTCCCTGATCGAAGGTGCGGCCGAATTCACGGCCGAACTGATCTCTGGCGATATCTCGTCCTTCCAGTTTAAGGCGTTGACCAAAGAACAGGAGGGAGAAATCGAGACAGCGTTCGTGGCCGATGAAGACAAGGCGGATCTTTCCGACTGGCTGTACAACGGAACGTTGGAAAGGCCGGGTGACCCTGGCTATTGGGTCGGCTATAACATCGTCAAATCGTACTACGAGCACGCTACAGACAAACGACAGGCTTTTCGCGAAATCCTGCAAATGAGCGATCCCAAGGCGTTTCTTGCTAAGAGCCGATGGTATCCAGGTATTAGCCTTAAATAAGATTGCGAGCGGACGAATCAGTTCGCGCGTCGATGGGTTCCCGTTTCACGAGTCAGAAATTTTTCATCGCCGAAGGTAATCCGGCGATATTGTGGGGAGCAAATTGGCTTGCTGGTATTAGCGCGCGCGTTCGACAATTGCGCTGCTTTATTTCACAATCGGTATGATGCGTCGGCTGCCATTTATCACATTCGAAGGATCAGAGGGATGCGGGAAAACGACGCAGGTGCAAAGATTAGCCGCCAGATTCGAGCGACTGCGTGTCCCGCATGTGGTTACGCGCGAACCCGGTGGCACTCAGATCGGCGAGAGTATTCGGGAGCTTCTGCAGTTCGCTCCGCACAACTCGAACATGACGCCGGAAACGGAGCTGTTGCTTTTTGAGGCCAGTCGCAGCCAACTTGTGCGCGAGGTAATCAAGCCGGCGCTCGAACGCGGCCTGTGCGTGATCGCGGATCGATTCTTCGATTCCACGACGGTTTATCAAGGAGCGGCACGCAACTTGGATGGCGAAACGATCGAGCGCGCGAACGCGTTTGCCGTCGGCGGTTGCCTTCCGGACATCACTTTCGTGCTCGACGTTGATGCTGCAACGGCCGAGTTGCGAATGCAGCACGCGCCGCGCAAAGCCGATCGGATGGAACAACAGCCGGTCGAATTTTATGAACGCGTTCGCGAAGGATATCGCCAACTCGTCGCGCACGAGCCAAATCGCATCGTCTTAATAAACGCTTCGCGCGACCGAGACGATACCGAAAGGGAGATTTGGAAAACGCTTTGTGCTCGTTTTTGTGCGCTATCAAAGACATCGAACATCAAACGTCAAACATCAAACATTTGAAATGGCTTTCGCGCGTACGACAGCACTTGAGTATTTGCGACGCACCAATGAACAGAACCGGCTTGCGCATGCGTATTTAATTACGGGCCCGCCGGGCAGCGGTAAGGAAGTACTCGCTGCGGAGTTGGCCAGCCTGGTTAATGGCACACCGGCCAACGATGTTTTCTCAGCCAAGGCCCGCGAAATTTTCGTCGCCCGGCCCGAATCGAAATCACGGCGCATCGTGACTGCGCAAATCCGGGCGCTGGAGCACGCGCTGCAAATGCGCGCCTCAAACGGCCGGCGCAAAGTGGCGATCATTCCCGATGCCGACCGGCTTCAAACCGAGGCGGCGAACGCATTTCTCAAGACGTTGGAGGAACCGCCAAAGGATTCGCTGTTGCTTCTGCTAAGCGCAATACCGGAGGCTCTGCCGGAAACGATTCTTTCGCGATGCATCGCCATTCCACTTGCGTCAGACGGCGAGGTTCAGAGCAAAAAGGAGGAAGAGAAACTCGTAAAATTACTGCAACAAGCATCCCGCCAAACGACCTGGACCATTCAGTTTGCCTATCGACTTGCTCAGGAATTTCAACAACTGCTGCGAGCGGTACGTGAGGAAGTGAAGCACGAAACTGATGAGGCGTTAAAGCAGGAGCAAACGCGTTACAAGGATGCAACCGACGGCGCCTGGCTGGAAGAACGAGAAGAATACTACAAGGCGCTGACGGAAAGCCTTTACCTGCAACGGCGCGCCGCGCTGGTTGAAACGTTGTTCGCATGGTGGACGGACGTTCTTCGCGCGAACAATGGCGTGGTACAAAGGGACTTGCCAGCTGCAAAACATGAAACGGCCGCGCTTGCGCGCC
>DATFXC010000108.1:0-11290 GCA_035258625.1 Candidatus Udaeobacter sp.
CGGTCTGCAACGCGCGAATATCGAAACTGCGCGAACCCGGAGGAACACTTTGGTAGAGCAAAATGAGGCCAAGCAGCAGAATGAAGCTGCCGATTCCGAGATAGATTGTGATTTTCCAAGCCGCTGCGACCCGGTTTCCGCTGCCCCAGATTCCGATCAACAAGAATGTGGGAATGAGCGCGAGTTCGTGAAACGCGTAAAAGAAAAATAAATCGATTGAAGCAAACGCGCCGATCGCGCCGCCTGAAATGAACAGAAGACACGCATAAAACGCGTTTTCATGTCGCTCGATCGTGCCGGCGAACCACACCGCAGCGAGCGTGACTACGCTGGCAAGCACCACCATGATTACGCTCAAGCCGTCGACGCCAGTGGTGAAGCTCAGCCGCCACTCGGGCGATATGCTAAATGATGCGACGTATTGGAAGTTGACGTGACCGTAGTCGAGGGACACAAACAAAAATAGCGCCGCTGCAAACGTCAAAACCGACGCCGCTAACGCTGTCTTCCGTGCGGGCGCGCCAAGCATGATCAACGCAGCCGCAACGATTGGGCAGAAAATGGTGAATAGAACCATTAGCGTATCACGGCAAAGTAAATGAGAGCGACAACACCCAAACCAAACAGGAACGCGTAAGCTTGAAGATTACCTACCTGAATCAACCGTAACCCAGCGCCGATTCCCCAGGTCGTTCGACTGCTTCCGCCCACCGCGCCTGCATCGACAATCCAGCGATCAACGAAAGCTGATGCTCGCGCGAGCAGTTCCTGCGTCCACCTAACTAACCACGCATAGAGCTCATCGAAATATAACTTGTGGCGCAACACCTCAACGTCGACTGGTTCGCTCGTCCGATCGCGGTAAAGAGCAATCGCCAGCCCAGTTCCTGCGATCAACACCATGGTTGCGAGTGCGGGAACCATCATTCCCTCCAGCTTTTGAGCCGGGAGCACGAGGAAGTTTCGCGCGAAAAATGCAAACCCGCCGAGTGTCGCCAGGACCGCGAGCACAATCAACGGCACCGTCATGACCAGTGGTGACTCGCGGCTTTCATGCGCGCTCTTGCTGCGCGGATGGCCGAAAAACACAATGACAAGCATGCGGATGACGTAGAACGCAGTGAGAAAGGCCGTGAACAGTGCTACGGCGAAGATCGCCGTGTTACGCTCATACGCGAGCGCCAGGATCGCATCTTTGCTGAAAAATCCGCTAAATGGCGGGCAACCGATCAACGCCAGCGCGCCCACAAGGAACGTGACGAACGTAATGGGCAGTGTTCGAGACAGTCCACCCATCCTCCAAATGTTCTGTTCATGATGAAGCATCACGATCACAGAGCCAGCTGCGAGAAACAGGAGAGCTTTAAAAAACGCATGGGTGAAAAGATGGAACATGGCCGCATCGTTTGAGGCGAGACCTACAGCCATGACCATGTAACCGAGTTGCGAGAGCGTGGAGTAGGCGAGAATGCGTTTGATGTCGTCCTGCTGTGTCGCGATTAGCGCGGCCATGACCGCTGTGATCGTGCCGATCCACGCAACTACCAGAAGCGCGGTTTGCGATGCTTGGATGATGAACGCGACGCGCACCAGCATGTAAACGCCGGCTGCGACCATCGTCGCGGCGTGGATTAACGCCGAGACTGGCGTCGGACCTTCCATCGCATCCGGCAACCAGACGTGCAGCGGGAATTGGGCCGATTTTCCGACCGCGCCGCAGAAAATCAAAAGCGCAACAATTGTGACAAATGTTGCATGGCCGCCGAACATCGGCATTCGCGGCGCGACTTCGGCGAAAACGACTGAGCCGGTGGTCGTCCAAATCATCAGGATACCAGTCATGAATCCGAAATCGCCAATCCGTGTGGTGATGAATGCTTTGTTCGCTGCGCCCGCTGCGGCGTCTCGAAAGAACCAGTGACCGATCAAAACATACGATGTGAACCCGACCAATTCCCAAAAGATGAACAGCATTACAAAATTGTTCGCGAAAACGATGCCGAGCATCGCGAACATGAAGAGCGAGAGCGCTGCGAAATAACGGGACTTGCCTTGATCGTCTCGCATGTAACCCAGCGAGTAGATGTGAATGAGCGCTCCCACGCCGGAAACCAGAAGGGCCATCGTCTTGCTTAACGGATCCAGCGTCAGCCCAAGCGGGACGCGAAAAATCGGCGCGATATCGATCCAGACGAATTCGACTGCGGCGGTGGCGGAGTGAGCAAAGATAGACCAACTGCAGATAAAACTTACCACCACCGCTGCGATTGAGATCGAACCGCTCAATGTTTTCCAGCGAAGCGTGAAGAGTGTGATCATCACGGCGCTAAACAGCGGTGCGAGCAGGATCAGCCACGGAAGGAGTGAGTTCATTGGTTTCGTCTAGTTGGCGGCCTAGAACCTCAGACTGCTGATATCTTTGACGTCCGTGGTCTGCCTGGCGCGATATAACGCGACGAGAAGGGCAAGCCCTACCGCTACTTCAGCGGCGGCCACCGCGATCACGAAAAAGACGAAGACCTGTGCCCTGTAATCGGGGAGTCCATCAGCGCCGACTCGGAATCGCGAGAAAGCGACGAGCGATAGGTTGGCCGCGTTTAACATTAGCTCTAGCGACATCAGAATGACGATGAGATTGCGGCGCAGCATTACGCCAGCGAAGCCGATCGCGAAAAGAATCCCGCTTACGATCAAGTAATCGCCGAGCGTAATCATGTTACCTTGGTTCGCGTCGGCTCAGGAGGACCACCCCAACTGTCGCAACGAGCACCAGAACGCCGATGATTTGAAAGGGCAGATTGTAACTGCTGAAAAGCAGCCGCCCGATGTTCCAGACGTCATCCGTTGTCGATGTTGCCAGCGGGGGAAACGTCTGTCGCGCAGCGTGAAGGTGCGAAATGACAACGCAAATCTGAATCAGCAAAATGAGCGCCACTCCAATGCCGCCCGCGGTGGCGAGGAAGTTAATCCTGCGCCGTTCTTCGGCACGCAGATCCAGCAGCATGATGATGAACAGGAAAAGCACCATCACCGCGCCCGCGTAGACGAGAACCTGAATAATCCCCACAAAAAAGGCGTCGAGGGACATGAAGAGCGCTGACAACCCGAGGAATGAAACAACCAAGCTGAGCGCGCTTGCGACCGGGTTGCGATTGAGGACCACAGCCGCGCCGAAAACCACCGTCAGCACTGCAAAAATCCAAAATAGAAATGGCGACATTTTTTCAGGCCACAGATGAACACGGATTGAACACGGATTTGAGAGCGAATTCCGAAAGATCTGTGGTCATACGTGTTAATCCGTGGCGTTATTTCTTTTGGTTCCATTTCAATACCACGCCGTGCATTACTCCGCCGATCTCGAGAAGCTTTTCCTTATGATGCACCATGTCCGCGCGCGTGAAGCCCGTGATGGCGTAATCTTTGCGCAGAAAAATGGCCTGTTCTGGACAAACCTCTTCGCACATTCCGCAGTAAATGCAGCGGATCATGTCGATGTCGAATTCTTGAGGAAACTTTTCAACCTTCGCAAACCGATCGGTCGGGGCAATCTCGCCCGGAATAATTTTGATTGCACGCGGCGGACAAATGAACTCGCAAAGCTGACACGCCACACATCGCACCCGTCCATCCGTGTCGCGCACCAGCGCTGGTGCGCCGCGGTAATAGTCCGGCAGGTGACTGTCCCATTTTTGCTCGGGGTATTGCATCGTCACCTTCGTGTGTCCGAGCAGCATATTTTTGAGATGCTTAAAAGTGATGGCCAGGCCGGAGACGATGGCCGGCAGATACAATTGCTCACGCCAGTTCAGCTTCGGCCTTGGAACGGTAACGGCCATGATCAGAATGATGAATGACGAATGGCGAATGACGAATCAATAACGAAACACGAATAACCGACACGGTTGCGCCGATGGTGGGCGTTTCGGGTTTCGTCATTCGGATTTCCTTTGGGTTTCGCCATTCGGATTTCGTCATTATTTTGGCAGCCACGCCATTAGCCCTGCCACAACAAAGATGTTCACCAGCGCAATTTCGAAAAAGAACAGCCAGCCAAGGCGCATCAGCTGATCCCATCTAAAGCGCGGGAGTGTCCAGCGCACCCACATGAAAAGGAAAATCACGAAGGCAACCTTTGCGAAAAAAACTGCGATGTTGATCAGGCCGAAGATCCATCCGTGAGAGCCATCTGGTATTCCAGGAAAATGCCAGCCGCCGAAAAATAATGTCACGACGACGGCCGAGCCTGTGATCATTGCGGCGTATTCGCCGAGAAAATAAAGCGCGAACTTCATCGAGCTGTATTCAGTGTTGTAGCCGCCGGCGAGCTCCTGCTCGGCTTCCGGCAGATCGAACGGCAGCCGATTTGTCTCGGCAAAAATAGCGATCATGAATACCAGGAAGGAGATAATCATTGGAATCGCGAGCAGCCATTTCCATGGATTCATCCAATCGCCAACGAAAGGCGCAATGAACCAGCCGTGGTCAACCTGGTAATGGACAACGCTCGTCAGTCGCAAACTTCCAACGAAAAGAAAAACGGGGATGACGGCGAGCCCGAGCGACAGCTCGTATGAAAGCATTTGCGCGCTGGAACGAATGCCGCCGAGGAACGGATATTTCGAATTCGACGCCCAACCGCCGATGACGATTCCGTAAACGCCTAGCGAGGAGATTGCGAACACAAAGAAAATCCCGATGTTCACGTCGGCAATCACCATTGGCACACCGAACAGTGTGCTGCCGAAGGGCACCACCGCGATAGTGATGATGGCCGGCGCTACTGCAAGACACGGCGCCAACCAGTAATAAAACGTATTCGTGGAGCGCGGCGCGAAATCTTCTTTCAGCAGCAGCTTGAACATGTCTGCGATTGGCTGCAAAAGACCAGCGGGCCCAACGCGATTCGGCCCAACTCGATCTTGAATAAACGCGCTGACCCGCCGTTCGGCGTACACCGCGTAAGACACCATGAATAAAATCACCCCAAGGAGAATCGCGATCTTCAGCAGTGAGATGATGATGAAAAAAGAATTCATTGCGGTCGCCAATTCTACCGCCGAGGCGCTGCTTTTGGTTCAATGCTCGACGCGCCGAGATGAGGGCGCGCCTGATGCAACTGCGGTCGAACCGCGCGGCGTCTTGCCTGGATCGCAACAGCTTGCTGGATTGCTTCTTCGTCGCCGGGAAGCGTCGGCGGCAGTTCTTCCATATGCAGAATGTGCACACCGAGATCGCCGATTTTGCTTAGGCTCAACCCGGCGAATTTGGGGACTGTTTCGCTGATCCGGCGGAAAACATCTTCAATCGAGTGAAGTGAGTCGCCGCCGCCGATTGCCTGAACGAGGTCGCGTAAAATCTCCCAATCATCGCGAGCGTTGCCAGGCGGGCGCGTAGCGCGATTCAACCGTTGTAAGCGACCGGTGCCGTTGACCATTGAGCCACGTTTTTCGGCAAAACCGCACGCGGGCAGGACAACGCTCGCCTTTTCTGTCGCTGCGTTCGGCAAATTATTCATCACAATGAGTGTGGGCAGTCGCGCGAGCTCTTCGACTGACAGGCCCAGGTGCATCGCATTCTCTTTTAAAATTACCAGCGCTTTGATTCCTCCAGATCGTACCGCGTCGGCAATAGCCATGAGCTTTGCGCCGGGCTCAGAGCTTGAACCCAGAATCAGCCGTGCGCCGTTTGTGTTCGGGTTGCGATCTCTACTTAACAAAATATCGTCGCCATCCCCGCGTCTCGGGACGATATCGATCCACTTCACGCCTAACGAGTTCACCAACTGCGTCGTGAGCCAAAGCTCTTCGTTGGTCATCCGACCAGAAGCAACAATTGCAATTTCGGACGCGGCAAACTGTTTTACCTGGAGCGCTGCTTGCCCAACCGCAGTTGGCCAATCGGCAGGAACCAGCCTTCCCTCGGAACGAATCTGCGGCTCCAGCAAGCGGTCTTCGGCTTCGAGATATTTGTAATTGAGGCGGCCATAATCGCACATCCAACAGGAGTTGACGCAATCGTTCTCGCGCGGCGTTTGGCGATAGATCACGTCTTCGCGAGTTCCGATGACTGTGTTGCACCCCGTCGCACAACTTGTACAAATGCTCTTCGTTTCTTTCAGGAACCACACCCGCATCTTGAAGCGGAAATCGGTTGAGGTCAGCGCGCCCACGGGGCAAATGTCAACCGTGTTAAGCGAATAATTGTTCTCCAACGATCTACCTGGATGCGCGGTTAGGACGGTATGACTGCCGCGATCGACGAACCCAAGCACGTCGTCATGCGCGATTTCCTGGCAGAAACGGATGCAGCGCGAGCAGAGAATGCAGCGCTCGTCATCAAGGGTCACGCGCGGGCCAAGCTGCACATTTTTGGGCTTTTTCACCTTGTTCTCAAGGAAACGTGACTGCGAATTGCCGTAGTCCACGCTGAACTCCTGCAAAAGGCATTCGCCGGCCTGGTCGCAGATCGGACAGTCGAGCGGGTGATTGATCAGGAGAAATTCCATCACCCCGTGCCGACAGTCCTTAACCAGCGGCGAGTCCGTGCGAACGGCCATGCCGTCAGCGACGTCCTGCGCGCAGCAAATTTGTGGACGTGGCATCCAGTTGATGATGGGTATGCCGTCGGCGCCGAGTTCCGGCTTGCGATCCGGGCCCAGCCTGGGGAATCCCATTTCGATCAGACACATCCGGCAATTGCCCGGCGAGCTGAGCTTTTTATGGTAGCAATAGCGCGGTACGAAAACCCCAACCTGCTCGCACGCCTCAATCACGCGCGTGCCCTTTGGAAACTGATGCCAGACCCCATCGATTTGGACGTTGAACATTGGAGGATTCGGATCGGACATAGCTAAAGGAAAGCAGGAACGCAGGAAGTTTTTTAGAGTTCCAGATCGATTTTCTCGTAATCTCGTTCACGACAAACTCGCTTCACCGTCAACGGCATGGACGAAAAATTGAGAATTAGACCGTCGGATAGTCCCGCGGCTTTGAGATAGCTCCGCACGATAGCGAAGTGGACCTTCTCAAGCGCTTCAATGGCTTTCAACTCGACGATGATTTTGTCTTCGAGGAGAAAATCAATTCGGTGCTCTCCAATTTGATGATCTCGGTAAAAAAGAGGAATTGATTTCTGGCGCACGAAAGCAATTCCGCGTATCGCAAACTCAACCGCAAGAGCTTGTTCGTAGACCGTTTCCAGAAACCCAGGCCCAAGTTCACGGGGTACTGCGACCGCTGCCGCGATGATTGCATCCGTGATTTCTGAATCTCTCAATTGTTTTCCTGCGTTCCTGCTTTCCTCAGACATGTTCTAGATCGTGCCTTTCGCTCCTGCTTTTTCCCAGCCGGGGTCATGCGCCATGGGGACGGTGGAAATCGATTCTTCATCGATCAATTCCTCCGGCGTGTATTCGGGCGGAAGGGGTGGGGGAACGGGTTTTTGCGCACGCGCCGCAAATTCCTCTGGAAATTTCTCAACAAAACTTTGCGTTGGCCACGCGCATGCTTCGCCGAAAGCGCAAATGGTGCGCCCTGCAATGTTGTCGCCGATGGTTTTCAGTGTTTTCGGATCTTCCACCACGCCGCCGCCCCGCAACATGCGGTCGGTGATTTTTTGCATCCACAGCGAGCCTTCCCGGCAAGGAGTGCACTGGCCGCAGCTCTCGTGCGCGTAAAACGTGTTAATGTTGTTCAGAGCCCACACCATGTCGCGCGAATCGTCCAGCACGATCACGCCACCGGAACCGGCCATCGAACCCGCAGCTGCCAGGGAATCGAAATCCATCGGAATGTCGTCAATCGAGATTTCGCGTTCGATTGTCGAACCGTCCGCTTGTCTTTCCTTCAGCTTGAAGCGCTCATCGGTGCGCAACACTTTCGCGGAACTACCGCCCGGAATGACTGCCTTCAATTTTCGGCCGGGTCGCAACCCACCTGCCATCTGGTAAATCAGCTGGCCCATCGTCACGGCGCCAACTTCGACCTCGAAGTAACCGGGACTTTGAACATCGCCGCTGACGCAGAGAACTCGCGTGCCGGTGTTGTTAGGCCGGCCGAGGCGCGCATACTCCGCGCCGCCCATGGCGATGATGTGTTTGATGTTACAAAGGGTCTCGACGTTGTTGACGATCGTCGGGCACATATAGAGACCCAGCACCGCCGGAAAATACGGCGGTTTGATCCGCGGATAACCGCGCTTGCCCTCGAGCGATTCAATTAAGCCGGTCTCCTCACCGCAAATGTAAGCGCCTGCGCCGCGATGAATATAAACCTCAACGTCGAGTCCGGACCCGAGGATGTTTTTGCCAAGGAAATTATGGTGTCGCGCTTCCTCGATCGCGCGCTCCAGGATTCTGAAGCCCTCGGAAAATTCGCCTCGTATGTAAATGTAGGCCGTGCGCGAGTTAAGAGCATAACAAGAGATCAACATTCCTTCGAGCAATTGATGCGGATCTTCGTAAATGATGTAGCGGTCTTTAAACGTGCCCGGCTCGGATTCATCGGCATTGCAAATCAGATAGACTGGCCGCTTTTCGTCCGGCTTAATGAAGCTCCATTTCAAACCGCAGGAAAACCCGGCCCCGCCGCGGCCGCGTAACCCTGAGTTCTTGACTTTATTCACGATGTCTCCGCGCGACAGAGTTAGCGCCTGCTTCAACTGTTCGTAACCGCCGTCGCGTAGATAACAGTCGATACCGCTCGTCCAGCCGGGGCGCCCGATATTCTTGTAAATCAGGCGATGCTCGAGAGGATGAGGTGGCCAGGAAGGAGCGACCACTTTCCAGCCGCCGAGTTTGATCATATCGGCAACCGAATTCGGATCGACCCGCTCATGCAGCTGTTCGTCAACCATGCATACCGGCGCGGTGTGGCAGCTGGCCAGACATTCCACGAACTCGACGCTGTAATTTCCGTCGGCGCTGACTGCGACGGGATTATGCATTTCTTCAGCAACGGTCGGGTGCCGGATTCCGAGCTTTGCGCGCAGATTTTCCATCACGCCCAATGCACCGGCCATCGCGCAACTTAGCGTGCGGCAGATGCGGATGTGCGTTTTGCCGGCCGGCTGCTGGCGGAACATTGGATAAAAAGTGACCAGCTCGAGAATATTGATCGGTTGCAAACCGAGCTTTTCGGCAATCCACAACACTCCGTCATCGCTGATGAACCCGAAGTGTTCCTCCAACAAATGCAACAGGGGCATCGCTGCGCTTCGACGATGCTCGTTCGGGTAATGCGAGATGGCGTCGTCCATTTTCCGCTCCAGTTCGGCAGGAATTTGGATGCGCGTTGAGTCTGCCATCGTGGAACGTAACCCAGCGCAGTCATGCGCGGCAAATCACGTTTGCTTTAGAGCCCGCGGTCCTCAGCGGATCTCTCCGAATGTGCAGCCGCGGGCAAAACCGGCGCGCTGAGGAGAGCGCACGCTACAGCGGATTTAGTCGGACAACGTGCTGTCTTTCGACTGCACCTTGTCGTCCTTGAAGACAATTGTGACCGTGTCTTTGCCCTGTCGGTAAACGTAAGTCGTTTTTTTCATGATCACCAAGTCTTCGGTGCTGAGAGAAGTCGGCGGGCCAAGAATCGATTCCACCTGCTTCTTCGACATGCCTTCCGCTACCTGATCCACGTTCGCCTTGGTGATGCGCTTGCCGACGCAGCTGTCCAGCACGAGCACGAGCATCAGCACGAGTATGAATCGTAACGCGGCATTCATCGGTCCTATTAGTCGCATCAGCCTCATTCGCTTCATCTATCGCATTCGCCCATCACGAAGTCCAGACTGCCTAACACTGCGGGCACATCGCTGACCAGACAGCCGGGCAAAAGTTCCGGAAGGATACTGAGATTCACGAAGGATGGCGCGCGAATTTTTAACCGATACGGCACGCCGCCGCCTCTGCTGTTGATGTAAAACCCAAGCTCGCCTTTCGGATTTTCGGCGCCGAAATAGACTTCACCCGGCGGCGCATCGAGTCCTTCGGTTACGACGATGAAATGATGGATTAACTCTTCCATCTTCGTCATAACCCGCGATTTCGGTGGAGTCATGTTCTTCCAATTGGAAACATTGATCGGACCTCCGGGCAGTTTGTCGATTACTTGCCGCAAAATCCGCGCGCTCTGCCGCATCTCCTCGATGCGCACCAGATAACGATCGTAACAATCGCCTGCGCTGCCGATCACCACATCGAAATCGTACTGGTCGTAATCGAGATAGGGATGTTTGCGGCGCAAATCGTGTTCGACTCCGCTCCCGCGCAGGTTCGGCCCGGAAATCGCGTAGGCGATCGCGCGCTCCTTCGAGATGACGCCGATGTCTTTTGTGCGATCGACGAAAATCTTGTTCCGGGTCAGCAACCTGTCGCATTCGTCGAGACTCGGGCCGAAATCGTCGAGGAATTTTTGCAGTTGGGGGATAAAGCTTTCTGGAAGATCCCGGATTTGCCCGCCCACGCGGGTGTAGGATGTGGTGAACCGCGCGCCGGTTAGGAGTTCAAACAAGTTATAAAGCTTTTCGCGCTCGGTGAACGTGTAGAGAAAAACCGACATCGCGCCGAGCCCGAGGAGATGTGAGGAAATGCGCGATGTTTCGCAGCAAATCGTGCGGATCGCTTTTCCGCGCGGCGGAATGTCCCAACCCATCAATTTTTCAACCGCGAGCGCGTAGGCCACATTATTCGAGAGCGGCGCGAGATAATCGAGCCGGTCGGTATACGGCACGAATTGGTTGTATTGCATGTTCTCGGCGATCTTCTCGTCGCCGCGATGGAGAAAGCCGATATCGGGCGTGGCCTTGGTGATGATCTCACCATCCAGCTCCAGCACGAGCCGCAAAACGCCGTGCGTAGCTGGATGCGACGGCCCCATGTTAAGCACCATCTTTTCGCCGATGTCATCCTGCCCCGGCTTGCGCAGTGCCGCGTCCGCAGCGGCGACTCGTGTAACCGGGTCCGGTGATTCGATCTCGCGCGTCGTGAATGGCATGGACGAAGATGTTACAACGTTCCGGGTTAAGATTTACGCTGGCGAGTGGAGCTTTCTTCCGCAAGCGAATTCTCGGGGAGCGGTCGCCGCGGCTACCGCTCCCCAGAAGGCGCTCGCGCTCTGCGCGAAACACGATTAACTACGTCTCCGTATGCCAAAAAAAATCGCACTACTTTTCGCAGGTCAAGGCGCGCAATGCGTTGGTATGGGATGCGATCTTGCCGAACGATCTCCTGTTGCAGCGGATTTGTTTCGTCAGGCCGATGAAATTCTCGGTCGAAACTTGTGCGACGTCGCGT
>DATFXC010000109.1:0-5035 GCA_035258625.1 Candidatus Udaeobacter sp.
GTCATCTTCTCGATTTCCGCGCCTTTGCGTCCGATCACAATTCCAGGACGCGCCGTGTGAATGGTCACGCGAATGGAGTTCCACGCCCGCTCGATCACAATTTTCGCGACTGCCGCGAACTGCAGCTTTTTCTTCACGTAATCGCGAATCTTCAGGTCGTTGTGCAGAAACGAAGGAAATTCCTGTGGCGACGCGTACCAGCGTGAGCGCCAGTCGCGATTTACGTTCAGGCGGAACCCAATTGGATTAACTTTTTGTCCCATATCTTATTGCTTCTTCGTCTTCGTACTCTGCTTCGGTTTCGTTGACTTTTGGTCCGGCACGGTCGCTGCACCTTGTGTCGCTTCGCCCGCAGTGTCCTTCTTTGCCGTTCTCTTTTGGACTTGTCGTTTCGCTTTTCGTGTTTCCCGCGTTTCGATGGCGATTTCGTCCGAAAGCACGATGCGAATGTGACTGGTGCGCTTCAAAATCCGACTGGCACTGCCGCGAGCACGAGCCATGATCCGCTTTAGCGTCGGGCCTTCGCCCACGGTCGCTTCCTTCACCACTAAGCCGTCAGGTTTGAGGTTGGCGTTGTTCTCCGCATTGGCGATTGCGCTCTTTAGCGTTTTGCCGATCAGAAACGCCGCTTTCTTCGGAGTGAACGCAAGCAGATCGAGCGCCGCCGAAACCGGCAACCCCTGGATCTCACGCGTGACTTCGCGCACCTTGAAGGGCGAAATCCGCGCGTATTTATATGTCGATCTGACTTCCATTATCTTAAACTCACACCGGGTTGCGCATCCACCTGGAGGCGGTCCCCAACTTTAATTTTCTCCTTCTTCGAATCCATTTCCTGAACCACCGCGCCGCAGATTTTCTGCCGCACATCGACTACCCGCAGCGTCGCGATCTTTCGATCGTCGCGCATCACTCGCATCGGCATTCCGATCTTGACTCCCTGTTTTTCGCCAAGGTTGCCGACCACAAATGACCACTCCTCCTTCACGCTGATCACGCTTCCGTCCATCAAACTCGGCTCGGGCGCCCGTGGCGGACTTGTCGATTTCGTGACGAGGTCGTTTGTGCCGCGCAATTGCGTCTCCACATCCATCCGCGCCTGCGCATCGCCACCTTGTGACGTTTTGAGGTAGCTCAAGATCGCTTCGTTTAGCCGTAGCATCTGGTCGCGGTACTTGTCGCGCGCTTTCTGCGCCAGCTGAAGATCGCTCACCGCCGCCAGCAAACGCTGCTCCAGTTTCGCACGATCCTTGTTCGCCGACGCCAGGCCCAGCGCTTCCATTCGCAATTGGAGATCAGAATATTTGCGGCGCAGTTCTTCCGCCTCCGCATTCGATTCAGCCAGGCTACTCGTCAATGCCTTCACAGATTCCTGGGCAATGGACAATTGCCTTCGCAATTCCTCAATTTCCGCTGTCGCAGGCTCCACCGCCGCCGGCCGCGTTACGGTTTCACTTTTGGATTCTGACAAAGAACTGTTTCCCTGCGCGTACGCGCAAAACCCAATTACAAATTGCAAATTCAAAATTGCAAATTGCACAATCCCGCGACGTAGCCGCGAGCTGCCAATCCGCAATCTCCAATCTGCAATCTGCAATTACTTGGTCACCTTCGCCGTGTGCGAACCGTGTTTTCTAAACACGCGTGTAGGCGAAAATTCGCCGAGCTTGTGGCCGACCATATTCTCGGTAACAAAAACGGAGTTAAACGTCTTCCCGTTATGCACCAAAAACGTGTGGCCGACAAAGTCCGGCGTCACCATCGAGCGTCGCGACCAGGTCTTGATCGGTTTCTTGACGCCCGACGCGTTCATCTTGTCGATCTTCTCCAGAAGATGCAACACGACGAAGGGTCCTTTCTTTAACGATCTGGCCATAAATTGCAAATTATTCGTTAAACCGAGATTCGTTCTATCGAGAATCGCCAATCGGACGAATCTCGATTCACCATTACGATTCACGATTTACGTCTTCTTCTTCGGTCGTCTCCTTTCCAAAATAAATCTGTCACTCGGTTTGTGTTTGCTACGCGTTTTGAACCCTTTCGCTAACTGGCCCCACGGACTAACGGGATGATGACGACCGCCGCCTCCCTTTGATTTCCCCTGACCGCCACCCATGGGATGATCGATCGGGTTCATCACCATGCCGCGCACGTGCGGCCGGCGACCTCGCCACCGAGTGCGTCCCGCTTTGCCGCTCGAGACGTTCATGTGATCGACGTTGCCGACCTGGCCAATCGTCGCGAAGCAATTCTCATGGATCCGCCGAACTTCGCCCGACGGCATTTTCACGAGTGCATATCCGGCTTCGAGCGCAGTGAGCGTAGCCTGTTGCCCGGCGCTGCGTGCGACCTGGCCGCCGCGGCCCAGAGTCAATTCAATATTGTGGACGTTCGTGCCCAGAGGAATTGCCCGAAGCGGCAGCGCATTCCCCAAATCAGGCGCAACATCATTCCCGGCAGTAACAGTCGCTCCGACGTGAAGTCCGTTCGGTGCAAGAATGTAGCCTAATTCGCCATCGGCGTATTTGATGAGCGCAATGCGCGCCGAGCGATTCGGATCGTACTCGATCCCGATCACTTCCGCCGCGACCCCGTGCTTGCGACGCTTGAAATCAACCTTGCGATATTTGTGTTTGTGACCACCGCCGATGTGTCGCGATGTCAACCGACCGTACTTATTGCGGCCGCCGGTTTTTTTCTTGGGCTCAACAAGGCTCTTTTCAGGGCGCCATTTCGTAATCTCATCGAACGCAGGCAGCGACTTGAAACGCAGCGTCGGCGTGAGTGGGCGAAATTCTTTGAGTGCCATGAGTTTCTCTCGATCAGATCAGATCGATCTTCTCGCCCTCCTTTAATGTTACGATGGCTTTCTTCCACCGGGGACGACGCCCGACGGGTCCACGCAGGCGTTTTTCCTTGCCGGCGTAATTACAAGTGTTCACATCGATAACAGTTTTCTGGAACAGCCGTTCGATTGCGTTCTTGATCTGAATCTTGTTGGCCTTCGGGCTGACGCGGAAGACATACTTGTTCTGCTTCTCGCTCATTAACGTTGACTTCTCCGTCAACGAAGCGGTCTTAATGATCTCGTGCGGCTCGTTCATTCTATCGCGCCGTAGCTTTCGGCGAAGGTGGGCGTATTCTTTCCGCCAGTTTTTCCAATGCCTTCTGCGTAATGAGAATTTTCTGAAACCCGAGCAATTGCTCCGTGTTCACGTCCGAGGCAGTGGCCAACCTCACCGGTTTGACGTTGCGGGCCGATTTGTAGGTCTTCTCGTCGAACGAATCCGAAACGATGAGCACTTTCTCGGCGTCGGTTTGTTTCCTGAGAAGATCGACGAACGCTTTCGTCTTCAAGTCGGGAACAACAAAGTTATCGATCGTCAAAACATCCCCCGCGTTGATGCGTTCGCTCAGCGCTTTGCGAAATGCGAGTCGCCGAACGGACTTTCCAACTTTCTTCGAATAATCCCGCGGCTTCGGCCCAAAAACGACGCCGCCGCCCCGCCAAATCGGGGACGATTTGTAACCGGCCCGGGCACGACCTGTCCCTTTTTGCCGCCACGGTTTTGCGCCTGAAAAGTCTACTTCGGCTTTGCTCTTTGTATTGGCAGACCCGGAACGCCGCGCCGCGCGCATCGCGACTACGACATCGTGCACAGCCTGCGTGCCGCGACCGTCCTCGATCATGTCGATCTTCGCTTCTTTCGCTGCGGCTTTGGTTAAAACTTTCGCGCTCATTTGTTGTGCGCCAATTCACGTAGAGTTTTCGGCTTCTTCGCCTTCTCTTCCTCCTCATGCTTTCGGTGCTCAGCATGTAACGCGAGCACGCGTTCGGGATGTTTGATAGCGGGTCGCACGATCACATAACTGCCGTTCGCGCCGGGCACAGCGCCGCTTACCAAGATGATTTTTTCCGCTTCACGGACCTGCATCACCTGTAGATTTTGCACCGTCACACGCCGATCGCCCATGTGACCGGGCATTCCCTGGTTCTTCCAAATGCGTCCCGGCGTGGAACGATTGCCAACCGCGCCGATGCGCCGATGCATCATCGAACCGTGCGCCGCGCCTTGCCCGGCGAAGTTGTGCTTCTTCATCACGCCCTGAAAACCCTTGCCTTTCGAGCGGCCAATCACATCGACGAAATCGCCGGCCTGAAATTGCGTAACGCTCAAGTTAATTTCGCCTTCGGGAAGATCGTTTTGCAGTCGAAATTCGCGCACAAATCTCTGTGGCTCGACTCCGGCTTTCTTGAATTCACTGACTAATGCCTTGGTCACGCGCGATTCCTTTTGCGCGCCGAACCCAATCTGCACCGCCGAATAACCTTCATTTTCTTCGGTCAAACGGCGCAACAAAACATTATCGCCGGCCGCGATTACAGTCACCGGACACAATCGCCCCTTGGCGTCGTAAACGCTGGTCATACCAATTTTTTGTCCAAGAAGTCCAACGCTCATGACCGTGCGATCGCAAATGTTTCAGAGCCGCCTCCGCTTAAATCTTAATCGTGATGTCAACCCCCGCGGGCAGATTCAGTTTCTTCAATTCGTCCACTGTCTTGGCGGTTGGCTCGATGATGTCGAGCAACCGCTTGTGTGTGCGAATTTCAAATTGTTCCATCGATTTTTTATCCACGTGCGGAGAGCGATTCACCGTGAACTTTTCGATTAGCGTCGGTAGCGGAATAGGCCCAGCCACACGCGCGCCTGTTCTTTTGGCAGTATCGACGATCTCGATGGCGGATTGGTCCAGCATGCGGTGATCGAACGCTTTCAGGCGAATACGGATGCGCTGGCCGTTGCTCATTTCGCCTCCTTTTGATCTAGAATCGCTGCAACCAGATTTGCCGGGACCGGATCGAAATGCGACGGCTCCATAGAATAACTCGAACGGCCTTTCGACAAGGATCGGATCGCGGTTGCGTATCCGAACAATTCCGCCAGCGGCACCATCGCATGAATGATCACCATGTTCCCGCGCGTCTCGATGCTGTTGATCGCACCGCGCCGCCGGCTTAAGTCACCGC
>DATFXC010000110.1:0-3068 GCA_035258625.1 Candidatus Udaeobacter sp.
CCGACGTAGTAGGACGTCGCAAAAAAAATCTCGCCTATCGCCAGAATTACGATAAGTCCCAGCGCGACGTGAAAGTTTGGATCAATTTGGATAGCCCGTGAGAGAAGAGTCCGCATGGGGAGCAATTAAGTCAGTTTTCTAAGCGCGCTGTTGCCAGCCTGTCAACAATCTGCGGGACATTTGACCGTTGAATGGTTAAAAAGTTAGAAGGGTGACAATCAGTTATCGTGAAATGTCGTCCTGGCTGAGCATTTTGAATCCTTCGCCGGTGAGCACTGATGACGCGCAGTCCGTATCGTCGACGTGCAGAGCGATCGCGGAGAAGCCGCGCGGCCGGATCAGCAGAGGATAAGCGAAATGGACATTCACCTCTCCCATGACCAATGCTGCCAGCAGTTTGACCAGTTGCGTGGCAACTTCTCGCATCTCGACCACCACCACCTGGCTGACTCCGAAAGCAACATTTTTTTCCCGAAACAACTTTTCAACGCGCTGCGGATCGCTTGCGATGATCCGCGCAATCGCTGAGTCGGTGGATTCCGATACGCTGAGCGCGACAACGTGCGTGTGGTGGGTACTAAGCAGCTTCACAATTTCCAGCATCGCCCCCACCTTGTTCGGCAGGAAGACCGAGAACTGCTTCACCAGCGGTCCGTCCAATTTCGAAGTCGTTTCTGGCAAATTAGCGGGCATTCGAATAATGGGCGCGCCATCGAACCTCTACAGGCACGCCGGAGAGACTATCTCATCCTCGGTATTTCATTGGCAAACCTAATATGTTGGTTTGCAGAGTTAAAGCGTATCATTTCAAGAACACTGCGTGATTTGACGTGGCGAAGCGCGTCCCGCGTCTTACATTCGCTGTTCAACGATGGACGAAGAGAACGAGCTGATCGCGCTCAGACGAAAAAAGCTTGAGGCGTTGCGCGCGAAAGGGGTCGAGCCGTTCGGTACCGGTTTTGATGTGAGCGGATCGATCGCGGAGGTGCGCGAGCAATTTAAAGAAGGTGAAGCGCGTCGTGTCGCCGGCCGCATCACCGCGCATCGCGACATGGGCAAAAGCCACTTCCTCGACCTGCGTGACGCTACAGGGCGCATTCAAATTTACATCCACGCAAAAGAGGTCGGGCCGGAATTAATCGACCTTTTTCGCCTGCTCGACATCGGTGATTTCATCGGCGTGGAAGGAACATGTTTCGTCACCAAAAGCGGCGAACCGACGCTGAAAGTACGCACGTTCCAGTTGCTCGCCAAGACGTTGCGGCCGCTCCCGGAAAAATGGCATGGACTACAGGATATCGAAGCGCGTTACCGCCACCGTTACCTTGATCTTCTCACCAACGAACATTCGCGCGCGGTGTTTGAAAAACGAATCGCCATCGTTCGCGAAACCCGGCGCTTCTTCGAGGAACGCGGCTTCGTTGAAGTGGAAACGCCAATTTTACAAACGACGGCTGGAGGTGCGGCGGCCGAACCATTCAAAACACATCACAACGCGCTTGGCATCGATCTCTATCTGCGCATTGCGCTGGAGCTTCATCTGAAACGTTTGCTCGTAGGCGGGTTCAACAAAGTTTTCGAGATCAATCGCAACTTTCGTAACGAAGGCATCTCTAGAAAGCACAATCCGGAATTCACGATGCTTGAGGCCTATTGGGCCTACGCCGATTTCGAAAAAGTGGCGAATCTCGTCGAGGAACTGATTTGCTATCTGGCCGAAAAAATCTGCGGCTCGCTGACCATCGAGCATCGGGATACCGACGGAAATATCACTCAGACAATTAATCTGAAACGACCGTGGCGTCGCGTCCGATATCGCGATCTAATGCGCGAGGTCGCGGGCAAGAATTGGTTTGAGTTGTCAGCCGAGCAACGGCGCCAACGCGCGATAAACGAGTTCAAGCTGGAAATTTTGCCTCAGCTGGCTGACTTCGAAGTCACGCAGCATGTGTTCGAGAAACTCGTTGAGGACAAAACGATCGATCCTCTGTTCGTAACGCACTGCCCGAAGGAGCTAGTGCCGCTGGCTAAACAAAACGTAGAGGACAGCTCGCTCGTCGACGTTTTTGAACTGGTCATTAACGGTGCGGAGATCGCGCCAGGTTACAGCGAGCTGAACGATCCGCTGGTACAACGTCAGCGTCTGCTCGAACAAGCAGGCGAAGAAAGGCAAAACATCGACGAGGAGTTTCTGCTCGCTCTGGAGCATGGCATGCCGCCGGCTGGCGGCTTCGGGCTGGGGATCGACAGGCTCACGATGTTGCTTACCGGCGCCGAATCCATCCGCGACGTCATCCTCTTCCCTTTACTGAAACCAAAGAAATGATGTGAGAGGGACCTTGGTGTCCCGACGGGTCGCGGCGCTCCCACATTTACGGTGGACTGGAGACCGCCGCTCCTTGTTCTATCATTCGCGAATGCAGCCAATAATTGCACTGCTGCTTTGGATCGTCTGCGCATCTGTTACAGCGGTCGTACCTGCGAAACCCGAGCATCATGTTGTTGTGGTTGTATGGGACGGGATGCGTCCGGATTTCGTGAGCGAACAAAATACTCCGGGGCTTTGGAAGCTCGCAGGTGAAGGAACCACTTTTCGTAACCATCACGCGGTATATCCCAGTGCCACGATGGTAAACGGCACGGCCATGGTGACCGGTGTTTATCCGAGCACGAGCGGTATCATTGCGAACCATGTTTATCGGCCAGACATCGATCCGCACCACGCGGTCGACGTCGAACTCGCGCCTGTCGTCACAAAGGGCGATGAACTCTCGAGTGAAAAATACATCGCCGTTCCAACAATTGCCGATCTCGTCGAACGCGCAGGCGCTCGCAGCGTGATTGCAGCTGCAAAGACTGTCGGCCTTCTGTTGGATCGACAGGTTGGAGCGGGACGAGGCGCTGGCGCAGTGCCCAACAGAGTCACGCTCTTTGCAGGACAATGCTTGCCGAGCGCAACGCTTGCCGGGTTAATCGAAGTGCTGGGTCCATTTCCGTCGGCCCATTTGCAGCAAGATTCCTGGACGACCAAAGCATTGATAGACGTTCTTTGGAAAGATGGCGTGCCG
>DATFXC010000111.1:0-4541 GCA_035258625.1 Candidatus Udaeobacter sp.
CGACGGCGAACGCACGATCGTCGTTGCGCGCGGCGATCTCTTTTCGGTCCCGGCAAAGAACGGGACGCCGCGCAATCTAAGCAAAACTTCAGGAGCCCACGAACGCGATGCGGTTTGGTCGCCCGACGGAAAATGGATAGCATACAACTCGGACGCCACCGGCGAGAACGAACTGTATGTGCGCCCGCAGGACGGCAAAGGCGAGCCGCAACAAATCACGAATGGCGGCGACACTTATTACTACGCGCCGAAATGGTCGCCCGACAGTAAAAAGCTCCTCTGGAGCGATCGCTTGCAGCGATTGCGTTATGTGGATGTTGGAAGCAAAGCGGTAACCCAAGTCGACCAGGACAAATTCGGCGAGATCCAGGGCTATAACTGGTCGCCCGACAGTCAGTGGATCACCTGGGCGCGCCCCGAAGAGAACGACATGCCGCGCGTTTACATTTACTCGCTCGCGAACAAACAGCAGACCGCCGTCACTGACAGCTGGTACGGCTCGGGCGAACCGGTCTTCAGCGATGACGGAAAATATTTGTTGCTCGCCTCCGCGCGCGATTTCAAGCCAACGTTTGACGATCAGGAATTCGCGAATGTTTATCGCGACATGCAGCGCGTTTATCTCGTCACGTTGGCGAAAGAAACTGCGAACCCGCTCGTGCCGAAGAGCGATGAAGTTGGCAAGGCCGCGGAAAAGCGAGAAAAAGAAAAAGCAAAGCAAGCTGAAGAGAAAAAACCGGAGGCAAGTCCGGGCGAGAAAAAGCCTGAAGAAAAACCAAAAAAACCGGTTGTGGTGAAAGTTGATACCGACGGAATCCAGAATCGCATCGTTGGTTTGGAGATTACACCGAGTAACTATCGCAATATCCGCATGCTTGATGACGGGCGCATCTTCTATCTGCGCCGCACAGCCGGCGACGAGGTGGGGGAGGATGATGAAGAGTTGTTCCAGGAGAAAGATAAAAAATCGCACCTCTGCGTTTACAATCTGGACGACCGCAAGGAAACGGTGATGGGCGACGCCAACAATTACCAGATCACGTTCGACGGAAAAAAGATGCTGGTGAAGATCAAAAAGGACTACGCCATCATCGACATCCCAAAAGATAAAATCGAGACCAGGGATCATGAGCACAAGATTCAGGGACTCGACATGCAGCTGGATCGCCGTGCCGAGTGGCGCCAGATCTATTTCGAGTGCTGGCGACAAATGCGCGACTTCTTCTTCTCGCCGACCATGAACGGCATCGATTGGAAAGCCATGCGCGATAAATACGCGGCGCTATTGCCGTTTGTGAACCACCGCAACGATCTCACCTACTTGTTAGGGGAACTCATTGGCGAATTGAATATCGGCCACGCATACGTTGGCGGCGGCGAACGGCCGGACACGCCCCGGGTCAAACTCGGCCTGCTCGGCGCGGAACTTTCCCGCGACCCGGCGACGCGCGCATACCGTGTCGACCGCATTTTGCCAGGCGAAAACTGGGACAAGAAAACGCGCTCACCGCTTACCGATATCGGCGTGAACGTGAAGCCCGGCGATTACATTCTCGCGATCAACAACACGCCGGTCTCGAGTTTGCCAAACCTTTATGACGCGCTCATCGGGACTGCCGATAAACAAGTAATCCTGCGCGTGAATTCCAAACCGACCGACGCCGGCGCGCGTGACGTCACCGTCGTGCCGACCGACAACGAAGCGCCGCTTTATTACATCGATTGGGTGCAAAAGAACATCGATTATGTGACGAAGAAAACAGGCCGCGAGGTTGGTTACCTGCACATTCCCGATATGGGCCAACCCGGCCTCAACGAGTTCACGAAGCTTTACTTTCCGCAAATCCGGAAGCACGCGCTGATTGTTGATGTTCGCGGCAACGGCGGCGGCTTTGTGTCGCCGCTTGTGATCGAGCGATTGCGGCGCGCGCTGGTGATGATCAGCATCGCGCGCAACGGCGTGCCGCAAACCGACCCGACACAAACGTTCACCGGTCCAATGGTAACTTTGATCAACGAATTCTCCGCGTCAGATGGCGACATTTTCCCGTATCGCTTTAAAACACTCGGACTCGGCAAGCTCATCGGCAAACGCACCTGGGGCGGGGTAACTGGCATTCGCGAATCGCTGCCGCTCGTCGACGGCGGACAATTCTTCAAACCGGAGTTCGCGCTTTATTCCAAAGACGGCAAACAATGGATCGTCGAAGGTCACGGAGTCGATCCTGATATCGTCATCGACAACGATCCCGGAAGAGAATTTAAAGGCGAAGATCAACAGCTTGATCGCGCCATCCAGGAAATGCAGGACGAGATGAAGACAAAACGCTTCGACCTCCCGTCGCCGCCGCCATGGCCCAACCGAAATCCTGCCGGAGGTGCGTAAAAACCAGTGGACTCGAATAGGGCGTACGGGAGCATTTTCATTCTCGTCGAACGCTGATGTCGTTTGATAGAGAATGATTGTGAAGCTGGAAGCCGTTAACGCTCTCGCGCAACTGACTGCCGCGATCGGCGTAATCGTATCCCTCTTCTATCTCGCCGCGCAGATCCGACAGAACACGCGATCAATGCGGGCAGTCGTAGTCGATTCGCTCGCGCACTCGCTTGTCGATCTGCTTGGACCGCACGCACAGAACCCACAGTCGCTGCGCGCTTTTTCGGTGGTAACAGAAAACTGGAACGCCGCCAGCGACGAAGACCGCGCACGTACGGTGCCTTTGATCTTCGCATTATTTAAGCTTTTCGAAAATGCGTGGTTCCAGCAACGCCAAGGCACTCTGGACCGCCAGCAATGGGAAGGTTGGGATGTTTACATTCGCATCTATTATCACCGGCCCGGAGTAAAGACGTGGTGGACAATGCGACGCGCAGCTTTTGCCGCAGGGTTCCGCGATTATCTCGAAGAGAGCCAACCTGTTGAGGATCTACCACCGATCAGTCAGCTGATCCGCGGAGACTCTCCTTCTGGAAGCGCTACCATTTAAAACACCCCCATCGTCGCGCCGAGGCGCGAAACTTAAGAGAAGGGATTTGCCGCATTTCAGTGACAAAACCTGCTAAGAGAAAGGATTACGGCTTATGAGTGAGCAAGCACTTGAAACCAGTCATTTGGCAACGGAGAGCTGGAAAAAGTAATGCAGGCTTTGCCCAAGGACGTGCAATCATTATTGTCCGCGCTCGCTTCCGCAGCTTAAAGTGGCGCGGTCAGACGCATGGAACGAGCGTTTGCCAACCGAACCGAAGCCGGGCGGCTGCTCGCAGAAAAACTTGGTCAATATGCCGGTCGGGACGACGTAATTGTCCTCGGATTGCCGCGCGGCGGCGTCCCCGTTGCCTATGAAGTTGCAGAACGCCTGCGCGCGCCGCTTGATGTTTTTATTGTGCGCAAACTTGGCGTCCCCGGTTTCGAAGAACTTGCAGCGGGCGCCATTGCCTCAGGCGGTGTGCGGGTTTTAAACCAGGACGTGATGCGCGCAATACCGCATGCAGACGAGGTCATCGAATCGGTGTCCGCCAAGGAAACAGCAGAATTAGAACGACGCGAACAACTTTACCGTGAAGGGCGGCCGGCACCTCATGTGCGCGATCGGACGGTTATTCTGGTAGACGATGGATTGGCCACTGGCGCGACCATGCGCGCTGCGGTCAAAGCACTGCGTCACAGCGGCGCAGCGAAAATCGTCGTTGCAGTGCCGGTTGGTCCGCCCGACACGTGCCGGGAAATCAAAGAAGAGGCCGACGAAACAATCTGCCTAAGCACTCCGGAATTCTTTCAGGCCGTGGGCCAGTATTATGAAGATTTCTCGCAAACCAGTGATGACGACGTGCGCGAGTTACTAATCCAGGCCGCGCAGGAGCGAGGCCGGACGGATTACCAATGACACGACCGACCAAGCGCTACAAAATGCACGAAGTACGAATTCACGCCGAAAGTGAAGTCCTCTCCGGGAACTTAACCATTCCGGACAACGTGTCCGCGCTCGTGATGTTTGTACACGGCAGCGGAAGCAGCCGCCACAGCCCACGCAATCAATTCGTCGCACGCACGCTGAATGACGCCGGGCTGGCAACGTTACTCTTTGATTTGCTCACGCCCGGGGAAGAAGCGATGGACCTGCGCACGCGCGAGCACCGGTTCAACATAGCGTTGCTGGCGGAGCGGCTGCTTCAGGCCACAAAGTGGGCTAAACAGCAGGAGCAAACGCACGATTTATGGGTTGGTTATTTCGGCTCAAGCACAGGCGGAGGCGCAGCGCTCGTTGCAGCAGCGGAGATTCCGCACGATGTCGGCGCTGTTGTTTCACGCGGCGGTCGGCCCGATCTGGCCGATGACGCATTGCCAAACGTCCAGGCGCCAACGCTGCTCATCGTCGGCGGCCACGACAACATTGTAATCGAGCTAAACGAAATGGCGCGGGATCGGATGCGTTGCGAAGTAAAATTGGAAATTGTTCCCGGCGCGACGCATCTCTTTGAAGAACCGGGCGCTCTGGAGAAAGTGGCACAACTTGCGAGCGGCTGGTTTGCGAGGCATCTCG
>DATFXC010000112.1:0-11582 GCA_035258625.1 Candidatus Udaeobacter sp.
GCGCATCTGTGGCCTTCCAATCAGCCAAATTTCGTCGTCGCCTGTTGCATTGGCATCGTCGCCACGGCCGCGATCTCCCGTGGCGCGGTACTCGTGATCCGTACGCAATCCTCGTCTCCGAGTTCATGCTCCAGCAAACGCAGGTCGCCACCGTCATCCCGTATTATCACAAGTGGCTCCGCAGGTTTCCCAATTTCACCTCGCTTGCACGGGCTTCGGAAAACGAGGTGCTTCGGGCCTGGCAAGGCCTTGGCTATTACGCTCGCGCGCGAAATCTCCACGCCACATCGAAAATGGTTGTGGATCGACACGGCGAACAATTCCCGCGGGCAATTGCGCAAATGCAGCAATTCCCCGGCATCGGTAAATACACCGCGCACGCCGTGGCGAGCCTTGCTTTCAATCAATCTGTCCCAATCGTCGAAGCAAACACCGCTCGCGTTTTGGCGCGGCTTTTTAATTTGCGCAAATCAATCGATTCCGACCTGGGCCGGCGAACACTGTGGCAATATGCAACGAGCCTTCTTCCAAAATCCGATGCCGCGACTTTCAACTCCGCACTTCTCGATCTTGGCGCGCTCATTTGCGTAGCGCGGAAGCCGAAATGCGATGTGTGCTCGGTCAAAGCGTTTTGTCGCGCAAAAAATCCGGCTGCAATCCCTGTAAGGAATTCGAGACCCAAAACGAAGCGACTCATCGAAATGCACGCCTTGATAGTTAGGCGCGGCCGGATTCTGCTCGAGAAATCAAACCGTCGCTGGCGTGGAATGTGGATCTTTCCGCCACTCGACATTGACTGCTTAGACCAGTCAATTTTTCAGCGACGGCCAGTTTATGAGTCCGAGTTCCCATTCACCCATCATCGAGTCACGTTTCTTGTGTACAGTCGCCCTGCGCCAAAGCGAATCGCCCCGGGACAGCAGTGGTTTGGATTGATCGAGAAGGTCGCAATGCCTTCACCCCACCGCCGCGCAGCGCAAAGCTTGATCCAAACGCTCATTGAACGTTGAACATTTCTCTGCGATAAGCTTTCGACGTATGCGGAGCATGACTGGATACGGGCGTGGCGAGACTGATCACGCCGGAACCAAATTTACCGTCGAGCTAAATTCCGTGAACCGGAAACAGAGCGACGTCGTGATCAATTTGCCGCGTGATCTGGTCGAGCTCGAGCCGCGTATTCGCCAGACTATCAACGAAAATATTTCGCGCGGTCGCACGAACGCGACGGTGAGTCTTCACAGCGGCGCAAACGGCGCGCGCAACCTGGCGCTCAATACGGAACTCGCCCGCTCGTACCATGAAGCGATGCGCACGTTGCAAAAGGAATTGAACGCGCCGGGCTTGATCACTATCACCACAATCCTGCAAGCGCCGGGCGTGATGCGGTTCCCGGAAGAAGCGCTAAATCCCGAAGACACATGGCCTGCAGTCGAACGCGCTCTGCGCACCGCGTTAGCGGACCTAATAAAAATGCGAGAACGCGAAGGCAAACATCTGGCCAAGGATCTGATTCATCGTCTTAAAGCGATTCGGAAGAAACTCAAAGAAGTCCGCGCACTGCATCCTGACGTGGTGAAGCGATATCGCGCCGCGCTGCTCGACCGCATTCAAAAAGCCGGGCTGCCGCTGGCGAGCGAGGACGAGCGCGTGCTAAAGGAAATAACCTTCTTCGCCGATCGCTCGGATGTATCGGAGGAGCTGACGCGACTGGAGAGTCATCTCGCTCAATTTGCCCATCATTTGCGCAGCAAGGAGCCGGTCGGACGCACACTGGAATTCATCACGCAGGAGATTTTTCGCGAACTCAACACACTCGGAGCGAAGGCGAATGACGCGGCAATCTCGCAACGCGTGATCGCTTGCAAGGCCGACTTGGAGAAGATCCGCGAACAAGTTCAAAATCTTGAGTAAACCATTCAGCCGGCACGGAATTCTGTTCGTCATTTCCGCTCCGTCGGGCGCGGGAAAAACCACGGTCGTCGAAACCTTGCGCAAAACTCCGAGTTTTTTTTATTCTATCTCTTGCACTACGCGAGCACCCCGCGCCGGTGAGATTGAAGGCAAACATTACCAGTTTCTTTCCGCCTCAGATTTTCACGCGCGAATCGAAGCCGGCGATTTTCTGGAGTACGCCAAGGTGCACGGAGATCTTTACGGCACTCTACGCGAGCCGGTGCTGACGAATCTGAAAACCGGCGTCGACGTCCTGATCGACATCGACACCCAAGGCGCTGCTACCATCCGCAATTATGACGACCCGATCATCCGGATGGCATTGGCCGATATCTTCATCATGCCTCCTGATCTTGAAGAATTGCACCGGCGATTGGCAAAACGCGGAACGGAAACCGCGCAGCAGATCGCATCACGTCTTGCCACCGCCAGGCGAGAAATGGAACTATGGCGCGACTACCGCTATACTATCGTTAGTGGTTCAATCGAGGACGATCTGGAAAAGGTTCGCCACATCGTGTCTGCTGAAAGCTATTTGACCAGGCGCTTAACGCCAAAATGATCGATATGTCTGCAACGGAGAAAAGTTCCAGACGCAGGTTGGAGAAAGCGAGCGCGCGAAAGGTGGTGCGCATTTCTTCGGCAAAGAAATCGGTCGTGCTCGGCGTGACGGGATCAATCGCCGCTTACAAATCTGCCGAGCTGGCGAGTCTGCTGGTCAAACAAGGCCACGAAGTTTTCGCGGTGATGACACAGGATGCGACGGAATTCATTTCACCGCTCACGTTGCAAACGTTGTCGAAAAACCCGGTGATGACGAGCTTTTTCGACGAAAAGGAAAGCTGGCGACCGGGCCACATCGAGCTTGCCGATCGCGCGCACCTGTTGCTGATCGCGCCGGCCACTGCTCACATAATCGCCGAGCTGACGCACGGCCTGGCGGGTCATCCGCTTGCGGCGATCGCACTTGCCACGCGCGCGCCAATTCTGATCGCCCCGGCCATGAATGGAAAAATGTGGGCGCATCCCGCGACGCAGGAGAACGTGGAAAAACTCAAAGCGCGCGGCGTCGAATTCATCGGGCCGGAAGAAGGAATGCTCGCATGTGGATACGAAGGACTCGGGCGTTTGTGGAAAGTGAACGAGATCGCGTTCCGCGCGGAATTTCTTCTTGCCCGGCACGACACATTGATCGCGTGAGGTTTCTCATCACCGCCGGTCCGACGCGCGAACCGATTGATCCAGTTCGTTACATCTCCAATCGTTCGTCCGGCAAAATGGGTTACGCCATCGCGGAAGCTGCGCTCGAGGCCGGCCACGACGTCGTTTTAATTTCCGCTCCAGTGCCTCTCGAGCCGCCGCACAACGCAAAATTTGTTTCTGTTTGCACCAGTGACGAAATGTTCGGCGTGGTTCACAGGTACGCGGATGGCTCGGACGTTTGCGTGCTTTGTGCTGCAGTGGCTGACTACAAACCGGCGACAGTTTCACCGCTAAAAATCAAGAAGCGCACCGATAAAATTTCGCTCGAGCTAACTCCCACGCGGGACATTCTCCGTTCGTTAGGCGACCAGCGGAACCGGGATTTTCTTCTGGTCGGCTTCGCCGCGGAAACGGATCACGTCGCACAAAACGCTGCGAAAAAGCTGCGCGGAAAGAATTGCGACATCATCATCGCAAACGATGTGCGTGTGGCAATGGAGAGCGACGAAAATGAATTGCTGATTCTGTTTCGTGACGGCGAAACGAAGAAAATTTCTCACGCGCCGAAAAAAATTCTCGCGCGCGAGCTGGTAAAAATTTTTCAAAATTCGCAACAAAAACGTTTGACAAAGAAAATGTGATGATTACTGAACGCACATAAGTGAAGTCATTCCCAACTCTTCACATTGTTCCGCACGTTGCGGATTGAAAGGGGGGAATTAGTCGATGGCAAAGAGAAAAGCAGCAAAGAAAAAAACAGCGAAGAAAAAGAGGCACTAAGCCTGACGCTGAATTAACGGCCCCGAATTTCTTCGGGGTCAGAACACCTAACTTCAACCCGGGAGGAGAATTTATTTTTCCTCCCGGTTTTTTTACGCGTTCTTGCGGCGGCGTTCTCTAAGGGTCAAAACTGTTTTAAAAATTCTTGATCGGCGGTCACAGACCGTCGCTACTGCAAAAGGCGATCTTGTCATTTCCGTAGTGCACTTTGTGTCCTTTGTGCGACGTAATCTTTTCCGATGAAGCACTACCTCAATGCAGCGGAGAACGCCGCCCGGGCGGCTGGCAAATTACTGCGCCAAAATTTTCAGCGACGGCAGGGCGTCAACGCGGTCGCAGCGCACGACATCAAACTGGAGATCGATGTTCAGGCGCAGGAGTTGATCAGCAAATTGCTGCTCGAAGAATTTCCGGCCCATGCGTTGTACGGCGAAGAAGGGATTGTTGGAGATCAGTCCAGCGATCTTCAATGGATTGTCGATCCGTTGGATGGGACCGTGAACTATTTCTACGGCATTCCTCATTTTTGCATTTCCATTGGGCTGCGCCTGCGCAACGAAATTATCGTTGGCGTGATCTACGATCCCATTCGGGACGAGACGTGGTCCGGACAAAAAGGCGAGGTCTCGAGATTGAATGGAAGCCCGATCCACGTGAGCGATCGCGCGGAGCTTGCCGAAGCCGTGATTTCGATCGGGCTGGCCAAAACGGGCGAGACCATCAACACGAATTTTCCGCTGCTTCAGCAGATGATTCATCGCGTGCGCAAATGCCGCGTTCTCGGCAGCGCTGCGCTCGATTTGGCGTACGTGGCGTGCGGACGATTCGACGCATACATTGAAACGGGAATCAGCTTGTGGGACATCGCCGCCGGCTGGCTCCTGGTTGAAAACGCCGGTGGAACTGTCGATGTTCGCCCACGCGAGAACATTGAAGGCAAATACAGCATCGTGGCCTCGAACGGTCTTATCGATTTGAAACTGTAATGAATGACGAAGCTCTAATGACGGAGCACGAAGCTTTGTCGGCGGAAGTGTCCGCTGGTCTCAGCGGACTTCGTCGTTCCACATTTGGACTTCCTGCGTCATTCGACATTCGGCATTTGTTATTCTCCTCATGATCCGATCCGGTATCGGTTACGACATCCATCGTTTCGCCGACGGATTGAAACTCATTTTGGGCGGCGTCGAGATTGCCCACCCGCGCGGCCTGGAGGGACACTCAGACGCCGACGTTCTCTCGCACGCGGTTGCCGACGCGTTGCTCGGCGCCATCGGAGCCGGCGACATCGGTCAGCATTTCCCAAACACCGACCAATCGATTCGCGGCATCAGCAGCATCGAGATTTTGAAGCACGTCGCCAATTTACTCGCCGAGAAAAAAGCGCGCGTGCTCAACGTTGATGCAACCGTTATAGCCGAGGCCCCAAAAGTCGCGCCGCATGCTTCGGCGATGCGACAGAAAATTGCGACCGCGATTGGCGTCACCGAATCCGGCGTAAGTGTGAAAGCGACGACCAACGAAAAACTCGGCCCAATCGGGCAGGGCGAAGGCATCGCCGCAATCGCGATCGCAACGGTCGAAGTGGAGTGATGCCATCATATTTCACCATTATTCCACTACTCCATCACTCCATCCCCGCATCCGCAGGATATGGCACTTCGCTTGTTTAACACCTACTCGCGCGAAGTTGAGGAATTCGAGCCGCGTGATCCGAGTGCGCGTCCAATCAAAATTTACACGTGTGGTCCGACCGTTTACAGCCGGGCGCACATTGGAAATTTCCGCGCCTACATCTTCGAAGATTTGCTTCAGCGGCACTTGGAGCTGCGGGGCTACAAGGTGCATCGCGTGATGAATATCACAGATGTGGAGGACAAGACCATTCGCGGCGCGCGCGAGGCCGGCGTTCGGCTGCAAAAGTTCACAGAACAATTCAAAGTGGCCTTCTTCGAAGACGCCCACACGTTGCGTATCAAGCGCGCGGACGAGTACCCGGCTGCGACCGACCAACGTTACATCGACAGAATGATCGAAATGATCAGTGTGCTGATTTCAAAAGGGCTCGCTTACCAAGCCGACGACAAGTCAGTTTACTTTCGCATCAACAAGTTTCCCAATTACGGAAAGCTCGCGCACTTCGATCTGACGCAGTTGCAATCGACAGGCCGCGTTAAGCACGACGAATACGACAAGGAACACATCGGCGATTTCGCATTGTGGAAAGCCTGGGACGAAGCAGACGGCGACGTGAAATGGGACTCGCCGTGGGGACCCGGCCGTCCCGGCTGGCACATCGAATGCAGCGCGATGTCGATGGCGTTACTGGGGGATCAGATCGACGTCCACTGCGGAGGCGTCGATAACATCTTCCCGCACCACGAAGCGGAGATCGCGCAGAGCGAAGGCGTGACGGGAAAGAAGTTTGTGCGCTACTGGTTGCATTGCGCGCATTTGCTGGTGGACGGCCAGAAAATGGCCAAATCGTTAGGTAATTTTTACACGGTGCCGGATGTTCTGGCGAAAGGTTACACCGGACGCGAGCTCCGTTACGCGCTGCTGCGCGTGCATTATCGCGTGCCGCTGAATTTCACCTGGGAAGGAATGAATGAGGCCCGCGAGTCGTTAGCCCGCATCGATGAATGGCTGGCGCGCCTGCGCGAGCTTACGGAAAAACCAAACGCCGAACGCCCAACGGCGAACGGCCAATCGCCAGTTGTCGAACCTGCTTTTGAAGACGCACTCGACGACGAGCTGAACATTTCCGCTGCGCTGGGGTTCCTGTTCGAATCAATTCGGGAAACGAATCGCGCCATGGATCAAAACGAAATGGACGCACCTTCCGCAAGGGCATGGCTGGATTGGTGGAAACGGATCAACACCGTTCTCGATCTTGAAGCCGAGGCTGAGATCGTCATTCCCCCAGAAGTGACACAGCTCGCAGACGAGCGCGAAAACGCACGACGCGAGAAGAATTGGAATCGAAGCGACGAACTGCGCGAGCGAATTTTTGCGCTCGGCTGGGAAGTACGCGACACCAAAGAGGGATCCAAGCTCACGCGCCGATCCGGCTCCACATAGCACACTCTGCGTTTATCGCTCTTCGAACCTGTAACCAAATCGCTGGATCTCGGCAGCAAATCGGGTGCGCACCAATTCGCGCAGTTCGTCATCGTAATATGTTGAATAATGATTGTCGCGGTTTGAGCGGTTGTAGTGCGGCAGCATCGCTGGCGAAATGCCCAACGCATCACAGACCGTGCGAAATTCGTCGGTCAGATTTTCGAAACGCATGATGTAATCGACATTTGCGAACGGATCATGTTCGTCGTCACTAAGCCGTAAATAGTCGGCAACCGACACAGCTTTGGAGATAATTCCGCGGAATTTTTTCCGGTTCCAGGTTTCCTGACTTTGTGTCGGGGTGAAGTAATAAGACACCATCCGATCCCACGGATTCCGTACACAGGTAAACTTATACAGGTTGCCAAACTGCGCGTCCCCCAAGGCCTCGCGATACTCGCTGAGCGTCGAGTGTTTCTTAATCTTATACTTTGGATTGCGCAGCCCGAAACGCTCGATCCCGTCCTGCTCCTTTCGCAGAGCCACGAGTTGATCCTCCGAATAATCACGCAAGACGCATTGAATTGAGTTACCAGCCGTCTTTGGAATGTGAACGAACAGGAAACGTTTCTGAAAAGAGATCATCAGCGCGCGCGTCGTCGAATTTATCGTGCATCAATCGATCGCGCGAGTCTCGGGAGCGCACTGCTTGCGCCAGCTCCACAGCTTGCCGAGTCGCCGGTTTTGGGCAAGCTGCCCAAAACAACCCCAAAAGCTTTCGGGGTACAATCCATGGCCTAGCCCATGATCCTGTCCCACAAGTACAAACTCATCTTCATCAAGACGGCGAAGACGGCCGGCACAAGCATCGAAGTCTTCCTCTCCAAACATTGTGGCTCTCAGGACATCGTCACACCGATTGTGCCGCCGATCGAAGGACACCAAGCGCGCAACTATGAGGGATTTATTAATCCAATTCCGGAAATCCTCGAAAGACCAGCCAAGTTTGTCTCCGCGTTGCGCCACACCATGACGAGTCGCACGAAATTTTACAACCATATGCCGGCACGCGAAGTGAAGAACCGCGTTCCTTCGGACATCTGGAACGGCTACTTCAAATTTTGCGTGGAACGAAATCCTTGGGACAAAGTTCTATCTCATTACCACATGCACGCCGCCCGTGAAGGTGGTTCGCTTTCGCTCGACGAGTATCTCGCTCGCGGCAGATTTCCGATTAACTACTTCCGGTACACGGATCGCTCGGGAAAAACGGTCATCGTCGATTGCGTTCTGCGCTACGAAAAGCTGCTCGCGGAGCTGGGCGAGGTGTTCGCGCAACTACACATTCCATTCGACGGCACACTTGGTGTCGCAGCGAAATCGGAATACCGCGCCGACCGGCGACCGTTTCAGCAGGTCTTCAGCAACGAACAACGGCGCATTGTAGAAAAAGCATTCGCCAAGGAAATCGAACTGCACGGCTATCGGTTTGAGCCGTAGGCGCATACACATTTGCGCCGCCTGAATCGAGGCTTGCTTTTCGGGCGCGCTTTTGGTTGCATAGCAATGTGCTCCCTGCCGAACAGCACATCACATCACTGAGCGCGAGTGGCGAAACCGCCCATGGCCCGGGCCTGTTTGCTACGACCCACTGGAGCGTGGTGTTGGAGGCACAAGGCGAATCGCCTGCGGCGCAAGAAGCGCTCGAAAAGCTTTGCCGCACATACTGGCGACCTATTTACGGCTTCGTGCGGCGACAAGGCGCCAGTGCCGAGGATGCCGAGGATCTTACTCAGGGGTTCTTCGCTTTATTGCTCGAGCGCAAAGATTTGAGCAGTGTGCGCAAGGAAAAGGGACGGCTTCGTTCCTACCTGCTTGCTTCAGTGAAGCATTTTTTGACTGACGAGTCGCGCCATGCCATGGCGCTCAAGCGCGGCAAAGGACAGCGTTTGATTCCGTTCGATGATATTCGGGAGACTGGAATCGACGCGGAGCGGTCCGACAGGTTGACGGCCGACCAAATTTACGAACGGCGCTGGGCGTTCACGGTCCTGGAGCAAGTCATGGCGCAGTTGCGGGAAGAATATCGCAGCGCGGGCAACGTGCGGTTCTTCGATCAAATGAAGAAAATGCTCATGGACGAACCGGACCGGCCCTCGCAAGCGCAGGTCGCAAGTGAATTCGACATGACCGAAAACGCGGTCAAGCAGGCCTTTTACCGATTTCGTCTGCGTTACCAAACGTTATTGCGAGAAGAGATTGCCCATACCGTGGCCATGCCCGGCGACGTCGAAGACGAACTGCGCCATCTGATCTCCGTCGTGCGAGCGTAACCTCTCGACGAATTTTACGCAGTAAAGAGGGGAGCGCTGGAGAGGGACTCTCCGACAATGATCAGCGCACACAGACTTTGCCCAGAGTGCGCCCGGCAAATCCCGGCCGACGCGCCAGAAAGCGGCTGCTCAGGTTACCTCCTTGAGACTGTCCTTGGCCGAGTCGATCATGAAGTTGTGGTTCGCGTCGGTATCCCCAATCTTAACGAGGGCACGCCACAAATGTGTCAAAAGAAGTCAAAGCACGCCGGGGAGTGCGCGAACAGGGTCTTCGCGAACGCACCACCGGGACTTTTGAGAAACGCCCTGAAATCGGTGCGGAGGAAACCAGCTATTGCAGTATTGATTGCATCATTGGCTGCTTTATTAGTGGCGGTCGGCTGGAATGTTTGCAAAAACAAACTAGTTCCGGACAAGATCGGGACGGCAAAGGGAATCGCAGTTTTGCCGTTCGAAAATCTCAGCGCCGATCCGGATAACGCCTATTTCGCCGAAGGCATACAGGAAGAGATTTCGGCGCGGCTGTCCAAGATCGCTGATTTGAAAGTCATTTCGCGAAATTCCACGCAGTACTATCACAGCAAGCCCAGAAACCTCGCTCAAATCGCGAACCAGCTTGGCGTAGTCAACATTCTTGAAGGGAGCGTCCGGAAAGCGGCCGACCAAGTGCGGGTCAATGTACAGTTAATCGACGTCCAGACTCGTTCCCATCTCTGGGCAGACACATACGACCGGAAACTGACTGACATTGTTGCCGTCGAAAGCGAGATCGCCAGGGGGATCGCCGAGTCGTTGCAAGTAAAGCTTACCGCGCGCGAAGCACAGGCGTTGTCAGCCAACCCAACAAACAATCTCGAAGCTTACGAAGCCTATCTGCGCGGCCTGGCTTTTGACGCGCGTAGCGCATACTCGAACGATGCACAAAGGAGAGCCATCGATTCTTATGAGCGGGCCGTGCAAATTGACCCGACGTTTGCTCTCGCCTGGGCACGGCTTTCCCGTGCGGACGCGGCGCTTTACTTCATCCGCGCCGACCAAACCCCGGTCCGGCGCGACGCAGCGCGACGCGCCTTGGAAAATGCGCAATAACTCGATCCAAATGTGCCCGAGACCCGGCTCGCCCTCGGCTATTATGAATACTGGGTGCTTCGCGATTACGGGCTGGCCGAAAACACGTTCGGGCTCCTCCGTAAAATGTTACCGGGCAGCAGCGACATCCTGTACGCACTCGGTTTGGTTACACGACGCCAGGCAAACTGGGACAAGAGCCTTGCCTACTTGGAGCAAGCCCTCGTGCTCGACCCGCGTAACGCTGAGGTACTGAGCAATACGGCATGGACTTACGCCTTGGTTCGGCGCTTCCCAGCTGCGCTCAAGCTGTACGATCGAGCACTGGAGATTACTCCTAACGACTCTGATCTTATCACGGTAAAGGCCGGCATTTATCAAGCTGAGGGTAAACTGAAAGAAGCTGCCCAGTTATTATCGGAAATGAACGTGCAGAGCCCAATTCAGCCTTTCATAACGAAGATTACTCAGTTGAGACTGGAACGGAATTACCCTGAGGCCATTCGTGTGCTGCAAGCCAGACAAACTCAATTCCACTTTGCTTCTCAAATCGACAAGAGCACGAACGAATTGATACTGGCATTTATGCAGCGTCTTGCGGGCGATGCGGTGGGAGTAAAAACAGCTGCTCAAGAGGCGCGCAACACGCTGAAGCCGCTCTGTGAAAATCAACCAGACAACTCCTTCTTTGCACAACAACAGGCCCTCGCTAATTCCGCGTTTGGAGACAAGGAGGGGGCGCTAAAAGAAGCAGAGCGCGCGATCACGCTTTTGCCGAGTGCTAAGGATCCACTTTCCGGCCCTACCCGTGAAGAAGTGCTGGCGTTAATCCAGATGATGTTTGGCGAGAGCAGCCGCCCAGTTTCAACTCTCAGCCGGCTGTTACAGACGCCATATATTAGCTGGCTTTACGGTCCACTTCCCGCTACGCCGGCGCTTCTTAGGCTCGATCCGATGTGGGACCCGTTGCGCACCGATCGCGTTTTCCAAAAGCTCTGCGAGGAAAAACGGCCGTGATTACTCGGATCAAATTTTGCTCAAAGTGCGGGTCGGAAATTCCAGCCGACGCGCCAGAAGGGGGTTGCCCAGGTTGCCTGCTCGAGGGTGGGCTCGGTTTTTCTTTCCACGACTCTACAGTCGGGATCGACGACCCCGGCCACCTGGATAAACCAGCGAGTG
>DATFXC010000113.1:0-7787 GCA_035258625.1 Candidatus Udaeobacter sp.
CGCAAGTTTGAGATCTGGCTGGAAATTGAAGTGCTCGCCTGCGAGGCAATGGCAGAGCTTTGCCAGATTCCCAAAGAGGACGCTGCGGAAATTCGGAAGCGGGCGCGGTTCTCGATCCCGAGAATCCTCGAGATCGAAAAGGAGACTAATCACGACGTTATCGCTTTTCTCGAAAATGTAGCTGAATCAGTGGGACCGGCGTCGCGCTGGATTCACCAAGGCCTGACGTCATCGGATATTTTAGACACGACGCTCGCGGTGCAACTGAACGAATCGTGCAAGATTTTGTTGGACGATATCGAGGCACTGCGCTCGGTGATCGCAGAGCAGGCGCGCCGGTACAAGATGACGCCGATGATCGGCCGCAGTCACGGCGTGCACGCGGAGCCAATCACGTTCGGGCTCAAACTGGCGCTGATGTATGACGAGTTCGGGCGTGCCATCGAGCGTCTCACAGAAACACGCGAGCGGGTTCGGGTCGGGAAGATTAGCGGCGCAGTCGGCACACATGCGCACATCGATCCAAAGATCGAGCGTGCGGTCTGCGAGAAGCTTGGATTAACACCGGCGACGCTTTCGACGCAGATCGTCCAGCGCGACCGTCACGCCGAGTTTATGACCACGCTCGCAGTGATCGCTTCGAGCGTCGATCGCTGGGCGACAGAATTTCGTCATCTACAACGCACCGAAGTGCTCGAAGTCGAAGAATTCTTCGGAGAAGGCCAGAAAGGCAGCTCTGCCATGCCACACAAACGCAATCCGATCACAAACGAGCGTTTGAGTGGATTAGCCCGCGTAATTCGTGGGAATGCCCTGGTTGCCTTGGAGAATGTGGCGCTGTGGCACGAGCGCGACATCAGCCACTCGAGCGCCGAACGCATCATTTTGCCCGATTCATGCATCCTGCTCGATTACATGCTCGCGAAATTGCGCGACGTCGTCGAAAAATTGCAGGTTTATCCCGGGCGCATGGCGGAAAACCTTGCGTTAACCAAGGGCCTTTATTTCAGCCAATCGATCTTGCTCGCCCTCACACGCGCAGGCGTCGAGCGCAAGAACGCGTACGAAGCCGTGCAACGCGCCGCCATGAAAACCTGGAAAGGCGAGGGGACATTCGCCGAAAACGCAAAACGCGATCCCGAAATCGCCGCCCGTCTTTCACCAGAAGAAATCGAGCGTCTCTGCTCGCTCGACATTCATTTCAAACACGTCGACGCGACGTTTAAGGCACTGGGCTTGGAATAACATAAGATGCTGTGCAGCTTCGGTTGAGCGGCGCGGACACCCATGTTTCGATATGGGAACAACTCAGCTTTGCCACCCAGTTACTCATAGCGCAATGCTTCGATGGGATCGAGGTTGGCTGCTCGATAGGCGGGGTAGAGGCCGAAGCCGATGCCAATCGCCGAGCAGACGAGGAGACCGGCAATCGCCCAGTCGTAAGGGAAAATGATATCCACCTTCAGCCAAATTGCGAGGAGGTCGCCGGCGACGATCCCAAGCACGATCCCGAGAATTCCGCCGGCCTCCGAGATAAAAACCGCTTCGGTCAGGAATTGACGCAAAACATCGCGGCTGCGTGCGCCGATCGATTTGCGCACACCAATTTCTTTAGTTCGCTCGGTGACACTCACCAGCATGATGTTCATGATGCCGATGCCGGCAGCCAGCAGCGCGATGAAGCTGACCACGAAGGCGCCGATGCGCACGATGCCGGCGACCGACGTGAATGCGCTTTTGAGGGAGTCGTTCGAATAAATCTCGAAATCGTTTTCCTGGTCGGCGCGCAGTCCACGGGCGATACGCATGGCGCTTATGCCTTTGTCCAGCGTTTGATTGTAAGTTTCCGTGGAAAACGCTTGCGTCGCGATGTTGACGGTGCGCTTCGCTTCACCGTAATCCTCGAAGAACCGCGTGATTGGCATGATGCAAAGGTCGTCCTGGCTTTGGCCGAAGGAGGTTCCTTTCTCCGCAAGCACACCAACGATTGTGTACGTGTGTCCGCTTACTCTCACGACTTTGTCAATCGGCGATTCGTGCGGGAACAATCGTTTCTCGATCATTTTACCGACCACGATCACCCGGCGTGAAAGCTCAACATCTTCATCATTCAAGTTTCGGCCGTAGCCAAGTGTGTACGCGTTGGCGGCAAGGAAGCTTCGGTTCGTGCCGACGATGAGAAGACTCGGCGTCGTCTTCACGCCGTTGTAAACGGCCTGTCCTTTCACCTCGTATCCGAAACTTTTGAGACAGATTTCGCGGGCGTGGCCTTCCATCAACTTCGCGTAGTGGAGCGCCTCGCGATACGTGACGTTGCGGCGGTTCTGGTATTTTTTCTTGATCTCGCCGCCGACGTTCACGTTCGCCGGATATTTTGCGAACTGAAAAATGTTTGAGCCGAGAAAACTAATGCCGCTTTCGATGGATGATTGAAGAGCCCCGATCGCAGTCATGACCGAGATCACGGAGAAAACGCCGATGGTAATGCCGATCATCGTTAGAGCAGCGCGAAGCTTGTTCGCGCCCAAAGATGCCAGCGCCATTTTTATGATCTCGCTGAATAGCATGGCAAGAAAGGCAGGAGTAATGGACTAGAGGAGTAATGGAATAATGCCGAAGAGAACTCGGTCCCGTATCCATTACTCCAACACTCCAATACTCCAACATTCCTATTCATATCTGAGCGCAGCCACGGGATCGAGGCGGGAGGCTGACCAGGCGGGGGCGAAACCGGAGAACAAACCCGTCAGGATTGAGACGGCCATGCTTACGAGTACGAGGCCAAGTGAGAAACGCACCGGAAACGAGGGGAACGCCTTCCCGATGCCGGTGCACATTAGATATGCAATGCCTAATCCGATCAGGCCTCCAAGCAGACAAAGCGAAGTCGATTCGATGAGGAATTGAAGAAGAATGGTGCGGCGCCGTGCGCCCAGCGCTTTGCGCGTTCCGATTTCACGAGTGCGCTCCTTCACACTGACAAACGTGATGTTCATGATCCCGATTGCACCGACGAAAAGCGAAAGGCCGGTGACGAAAAGCCCGGCAATGGCAATGGAATTCTTAATCGGATCGAGCGTGCTTTTCAATGCCTGCTGTTCGTTGATGCTGAAGTCATCCCTCTTTTCCGGCGGCAATCCTCGAACGCGCCGCATGATCCCGGTCAGTTCGTCTCTCGCTTCGGCCAATTTGGTTTTGTCCTTCACTTTTACCAGAATGTCAGAGTCGCTTTTGGCGCTGAAATATTTTTGAAACGCCGGGAGCGGCATGACAACAATGGAATCCAAACTGAACAGGCCGAGAAAGGTGCCCTGCCGTGAGATGAGTCCGACTATTCTGAAAGGCTGCCCATTGATCAGCACCGATTTATCGATCGGGCTCTCGGACGGAAACAGCGCGTCGGCAACGTCGTATCCGATCACGCACACGTTGGCGCCGCCTCGGGATTCGACATCGTTGAAAAATCGGCCTTCCTTAAAGTCGAAAGTCGAAGTGATGAGGTAATCCGAGACGGTTCCTCTGATCAGGACGTTGCTGACTTCGCTTTGGCCATGTTTCACGCTGCGCAGCAGACTCGAAGTGGGCACCGCGATCACGAGATTCGAGTTCGGCGTCGCAGCGATTATGCGGTTGATCGGGTCGGCGTACTCGGTCTTGATCTTTTTACGGTCCCGGTAGTTCCACCAATCATTCACGGGCTTCCATGGCCATTGCGAGACGTAGAGTACATCGTCGCCGAAAATGGCCATGCTTTTGTCGAATCCCACCTGAATTCCGGCGATCGCGGTGCCCATGAGCGTCACGGCGACAATCCCAATAATGACGCCGAGCGCGGTGAGAGTTGAACGCGTTTTGTTCGAACGCATCTGCGCCACGGCGATTTTCCAGCTCTCGCTCAGCTCGTAGAGAAGGCGTTTCATCGGAAACCCGCGGGTTCCAGCTGGCCTTCCACCGGCAAGATATCGACGCCACCGAAACCGCCGTCGTCACTTTCAATCAAGCCATCCCGCAAGCGGACGGTGCGTCGCGCATGATGCGCGATATCGGCTTCGTGGGTCACGAGAATAATGATGTGCCCACGCTGATAAAGGCTTTCGAACAGCGTCATGATTTCGTCACCGGTTTTGGAATCGAGATTACCCGTTGGTTCGTCGGCCAAGATGATGGATGGATCATTTACCAAGGCTCGCGCGATCGCGACGCGCTGGCGTTGGCCGCCGGAAAGTTCGTTCGGCTTGTGGTGCAGCCGATCGGCGAGTCCCACCTCCCGCAACACCTGCTCGGCTCGCTCCCGGCGCGTTTCCGGATTGATGCCGGCGTAAACGAGCGGGAGCTCCACATTCCGCAAGCTGTCGGCACGCGGAAGAAGATTGAAGGTTTGAAAAACAAATCCGATCTCGCGATTGCGAATGCACGCCAGCTCATCGTCCGTCATGCTGGAAACGTCGCGTCCATTGAATTCGTAGCGTCCTGAACTCGGCGTATCGAGGCAGCCGAGCATATTCATCAGGGTCGATTTGCCGCTGCCGCTTGGTCCCATGATGGCGAGGTATTCGTTGCTGCGAATTTGCAAGGACACGCCGCGCAACGCACGAACAACCTCTTCGCCCATCACGTAGTCTTTCGTGATGTTCTCGATGTCGATGATGATCGGCTCGGCAGATCGAGTGTCACTCGTCACTTCGCGGCTTCCTTGTCGTACGCGACTTTCGCGCCTTCTTTTAGCTTGCGGCTGATCGCGCTGTAACTGCCCGAGATCACTTCGTCACCGGGTTTAACGCCGCTCTTGATTTCCATGTAGGAATCATCGGCAATGCCTGTGGTCACCTTTACCATGTGCGCTTTGTTACCGTTCTTGACGAACACGACCTTGGCCAGCTTTTCACGTTCTTCTTTTTGCGCCTGTTTCTCGAGGCGCTCATTGCTCAGTTCCGCCTTATTGTCGTCCTTGTCTCGCGCCGCGATTTTTTGCTTTTGTTTTTCGATTTCCTCCGGACTGAGATTGCTGTCACCTGTGCGGATCGTCACGCTTTGCATCGGCACCGCGACTGCATCCTTGACCATGTTCGTTTCAATATCCGCGGTGCAGCTTAGGCTGGGGCGCAACGCTACATCGTGGTCGTCGATTCGAATTTTCACCTCGAAATTGGTGACTTCCTCCTGTGTGCCGGCTCCAGTCGTTTTTCCGGTGTTTGCGATTTGCTGCACGACGCCTTTGAATTTCCGGTCGCCGTACGCATCGATTTTAATGTTGGCTTTGTCGCCAAGCTTCACGTTCACGACATCATTCTCGTTAACGTCCACGACGGCCTGCATGTGGCTGAGGTCAGCCACTCGCATCACTTCGGTTCCGGCAAATTGATTCGTGGCGACTAGGCGTTCACCCAGTTTGCTGTTCAAAACCGTCACCGTTCCGTCCATCGGCGAATAAATCGTCGTTTTTGAAAGCTGATCGCGCGCCTGGCTCGAGCTGGCCTGTGCCCGCTCGATTTCGTGCAGCGAGCTTTCGTACGTATTTTTGGCTACGTCGTAAGCTGCTTCGGCCGCGTTATATTCCTGCTCTGAAATCAGCTTTTTCTCGAACAGATCTTGAGCTCGCTTGAAGTCGTGCTCGGTCTTCAGCATCGTTGCTTTTTGCTGAAGATTCGTCGCCTTCGCGGCGCTGATCGCCGCTTCCTGTTGTTCGAGCAGCGCTTTGTACGAATCTGGTTTAATCTTCACCAGCAGGTCGCCTTTGTTCACCTGCATACCGTCCGCGACCGGCAGTTCGATAATTTCGCCCGCCACTTCCGGCGAAATTTTGACTTCGGTCTCCGGCTGTATTTTACCGGTGGCAGAGACAGTCTGCAGAATCGTTCGGCGCGCCGTTTTCTCCGTCGTCACTGGGATCGGCTTCTCGCGCTTCCCAGCGATGATCAGAATGATGATCAGGACCAGCGCTGCGACAGCAGAGCCCAGAAGAATCCTGCGCCTGCGCCGAAGGCGGCGCTTCTTGGCAGCATCACGTGCGAGTGGGGGAGTGGTCAAGGCTTGATGCATGGCAGGCTCGCTTTTGGCCGTGAAATTATCTCTCTTTAGACTTTCGCCAATGGCGCACGTTCATGGCCGGTCAATGATTAGATGCGAGCCGCGCCCTGTTTGGATTCAAACAATTTCCGGCAGCGCCTGCTTTTGCCGGTTTCGAATCTGGTTAATTGCCCACGCTGCGTGCTCCGCGACGAGTGGCTCCGGGTCGGCAGCTAGGCGTTCAAGCGCCGGAAGATCGGATCGGTCGCCCACATTGCCGAGCGCAACACACACATTGCGAAGAAAACCGCGGCGCTTGATGCGCTTAATTGGTGAATCCTTGAAGAGCCCGCGGAATTCCGTGTCGTTCAACTCCAAATATTCCGGCAGCGACATACCAGTCGTTGATTGGCGCGCGGAGAATGCAGTTTCCCGAGACTCCCGAGCGAACCGGTTCCATGGACAGGCTTCTAGACAATCATCGCAACCAAAAATTCGATCCCCGATAAGCGGACGAAACTCCAGAGGAATAGCGCCTTTTAGTTCGATGGTTAGATAAGAGATGCACCGGCGGGCATCCAGCCGATGGGGAGCCGTAATCGCCCCAGTCGGGCACGCTTTGATGCAGCGTTCGCAGGTTCCGCAGCGATCCGGGACGGGTTCATCCGGCGGCAATTCCAGTGTGGTCAAAATTTCTGCGAGAAAAAACCACGTCCCAAGCCGTTCATTGATAAGCATTGTGCTTTTGCCATGCCACCCACTGCCGGCCTGCGCGGCATGATCTCGTTCTAATACGGGGCCGGTATCGACATAACACTTTTGCTGTCCGCCGAAGCCGCAAAGAAACTTGTCGATTTTATCGAGTTTACCTGCGATTACGTCGTGATAGTCAGCTCCCCAGGCATACCGCGCAATCCTTCCGTTAGCCACGCCCCCCGGGAGCGTCTTCGCTTGAAAGTAATTCAACGCCAAAATCAGAATCGACCGTGCACCAGACAAGACCTTGTCCGGATCGCAACGTTTCTCCTCGGCGCGTTGCATGTAATTCATTTCGCCCTGTAAGCCTTCGCTCAGCCATTCACGAAACTCGGTTGCGTGCGTGGGCGCATTAGAGGCTGCTATGCGACACGAATCAAAGCCAATCTCTTTCGCAAAAGAGACGAGCCTCGCTTTCAATTCTGCTGGCGAAATCTGGATCATCACGCCATATCCTGGACGGGCAATCCCGGTTGTGGATTCGCCCTCCCAAGTTTAGTTAGAATCGCTACGACAACTTCTTGATCTGTGAGCATCGAGGTGTCGATGCGGATGTGAGCGATGTTCGCGTAAAGAGGCCTGCGGGCACCCATGATCCGTGAGAAAGCCTCTCTCGGGTTTTTCGTTTGCAGCAAAGGTCTATTCCGTTTCCGTGAGGCCCTCGCAAAAAGCGTTTCCTCGTCGCCGTCGAGCCATACGAGCACGCCCAGCCGCTTTAAAATTTCGACATTCTGTTGGCTCAACACAATTCCGCCACCTGTGACGATTATCGTTTGTTCCGTGCTTTTCACGCTGCGAAGTGCTTCTGTTTCCGCTTCCCGAAATTTTCTTTCGCCGTGTTTGGAAAAGATTTCTGGAATCGATATTCCGAATTTCGAAGCAACCATCTCATCAGTGTCGAGCAGAGCCAAACCTGTTTGTCCGCTAAGGCAGCGTCCAACCGAAGACTTGCCCGCGCCCATCATCCCGATCAGAACAATCGATCGGCTGACTTGTTTCACTTTCCAATATCTCACTAACACCTG
>DATFXC010000114.1:0-4535 GCA_035258625.1 Candidatus Udaeobacter sp.
CGTGAAAAGCGCGGCTGAAATCCAGCCGACTAACGGTGGCTTTGTGGCCACGCGTTCATGCGGCGTGTGCTGATAGAACCAATGGCCCTCCTTGACCATTTCGAAGGAGGTGAACGCTTGCTTCGCTTGATCGTAATCGTCGACCTGCCACGGTAAATTGGCAAGGGCGAACAGAAGGACGATTAGCGCCGCGACGACGCAGAGCGTGCGGTGGTCTTCCAGCAGACCTCTTGTCATGCCGAGCGAAGTCGAGACATCTCTCATTAAATCAAAAGATTTGATTCGCCCCCTTCCCGTTAGCTCAACCTCCGATCTTCCCATCTGTGTCGCGGCTTCCCCAGCCGCTCCATTCTCGAACGCGCCTCGCTCCGCTCGGAATGACAATCATATGGGTTCAATCGCGCCAGAGCACCGCGCGGACGGGTGCGCCATCGGCGCCAGTGATTTTCAGAGGCAGCGCGGCGAAATTGTAAATGCCGGGAGCGACGTCACTCAGATCAAGCGATTCAACGATGGCAATGCCGGCGCGGGCTAGCGCGTGGTGGTTTTGCAACGATTTCGAATCGAGCTCGTCCATCGATGGCAGGTCCACACCGAGCAGTTTCACGCCGTTCTTCTGCAACCATACCGGGACATCTGCTGCGATTACGGGAATTCGATCTGGAAAAACTGTCGACTCGCTCCATCGGCCGGTCCTTACCAGAAGTCGCGAGGTTGCGGCGATCTCTTCGGCGTGTAGCCGGAGATCCTCGATGGTGATCAGATGCTTCTCCTTCAAACACGAAAATAATTGAGAGAGATCGACTACAGTTGCGCGGCCGATATAAACTTCGAGCGGCGCTTTTTCGATAGATGCCCCATTTGTGTCGAAATGGAATCGCGCGTCCGCGTGCGTGCCGTTGTGCACGCTCATCGTGATCGCGCCAAGATTCACGCTGGCGCCCTTCGGGATCTCGTTTGTTAGACGATAACGAAACGGCTCGTCACCGGGCCATTCAGCGAAGTCATTCGATAGGGTTCGTGAGATGTCCCAAATCTTCATTGTGTTGTCCAAGGAGCGGCGGTCTCCAGACCGCCGATGCGATCTGTCCCGATATGTCGGGACTTGAGTTCTGCGATAATTGCTTGCGCGGCTCTTTCACTGGCACCGCTGCCGCCCAGTTTGCCGATGATCGCATCAAAACCCGAAACCATTCGATCATGGGCGTGTGCATCTTCCATTAACGACCGCACAGCCCTTGCGATGGGTTCCGGTTTCGCCTGGTGCTGGATAAACTCCTGAACTACTTCTTTGTCCGCGAGCAAATTAGGCATGCCGAGATAATCTACATTCACGACGAGACGCGCTGCGACGTACGTCGGCCAGGCGACCTTGTAAATCAGCACAAACGGCATTCGAAAATAAGCAGCCTCAAGCGTGGCGCTTCCCGAGGCCACGATTCCAACCAAGGCCCGTTGCATGATGTTTGCAGTCTGGCCGACTGCAATTTCAATCATCGCCCGGTGCTGTGTTGCGTCACCCAACATCTCATTCATTTCTCGCGCCAGTTCTTCTGATGCGGCTGCGACTTGAAAGTGCAAAGTAGGCTTGGTTTGCAAAAGCAGAACCGCTGCTTCGATCATCACCGGAAAAATTTGTCGCAATTCCCGCGAACGACTGCCGGGGAAAAGCCCGACCAAATTTGGATCGCGCTGAGCGTCGACCTTCTGAGTCTCAAGTCTTTCAATCGCTGGGTGACCAACAAAGACTGCCCGAAGACCCGATGCTGTGTATAGATCGGCTTCGAACGGAAAAATGCAGAGTACCAGATCGATGAAACGCACCATCTTTTTGATGCGGCCCCGGTTCCACGCCCAGACCTGCGGGCTGATGTAGTAAATGATATTCTGTTTTGGTAATTGCCTTCGCAGCGCTCGGGCGAGTCGCAAATTGAAACCCGGATAGTCGATCAAAACGACTGCGTCAGGTTTGCCTTCCTGAATTTCGCTGAGCGTCTGATGGAATTGCTCGCGAAAGTAGCCGTAATTTCTCAGCACTTCCCATAAGCCAAGAACCGCTGCCTCACCAATCCAATTCTTAAACTGCGCGCCTGCGACCTGCCGCATTTGCGGGCCGCCGCGCCCGATGAACTTCAGCGTGGGGTCCGACTTCCGCAGCGATCGCATCAATGCCGCGCCGTGATTATCGGCGCTTACTTCGCCGGCGACGAAATAGATGGTCATGGATGCGTCTTCGTTGTAGCCACGGGCCTGCGGCCCGTCCACCTTGGATACTCTGGAAAAGACCGCCCACAGCGCGGTCCCTATAGTAGTAAGCCCTGCAATACATCAGGAACTGTACCACTCGCCGAGATTTGCTTCGTGATTTTGACACCCAGCTCTAAAGCCGCCGTGGCTTGAGAACCAGAAACGCGCGGCTGCCGTCCTGTGCTCGCGCATTCAATGAAGGATGTGAGCTGAAGCTTCAGCGGTTCGCCGTGTTCGATCTCGACCCTGTCGCGCCAAATCTGTTTTCCCACGCGCCGATAGATCTCGCCGCTCTGATTTTGATAATCGAGCGAGAGATACGCGTCTTCCTGAAAAATTCGAATCTTCCGCATGCGTTCGGGGCTGATGCGGCTGGCGGTCACATTTGCTACACAACCGTCTTCAAAGCGGAGCCGCGCGTTGGCGATATCTTCGCTTGGGCTGAGCACAGGCACGCCCACCGCGTCAATGCTGCAAAGAGGCGAGCGCACAAAATTCAGAATGACTTCCAGATCGTGAATCATCAAATCGAGAACGACACCGATATCGGTGCTCCGTTCTGTGTATGGCGCCAGCCTATGCGATTCGATGAAGCGCGGATGCGTCAGATGTCGTTCGAGCGCTCCCAAGACCGGGTTGAAGCGTTCAACGTGGCCGACCTGCAAGATGAGACCGTTGCGCGCGGCCAATTCCGCGAGCTCGGTAGCATGTGCAGTGTTGTCGGTGATCGGCTTCTCGATCAGCAGATGTTTGCCTTTGGCGAGGAGAGCGCGGGCAACCTTGTAATGAGTATTAGTGGGGGTTGCCACCGACGCGGCGTCAACCATCCCGATGAATTCATCAAGTGATGTTGCCGGCGCGGGGCCGAATCTGCTGGCAATGGTGCGGTTCCTGAGCGGTTCCACATCATACACCGCGGCGAACTCAACCGACGGAATTTCCGCGTAGAGCCGTGCATGATTGCTTCCGATATGCCCAACGCCAACAACGCCAACGCGCAGCTTTTTCATCGGTCCCAATGCAGTCAACCCCGAAAGCTTTCGCGGGTCAACGCCCGAAAGTCTTCGACAAGGAGTGACCGCTTCCCGGTCGCCACGCTTGGAACTGACGACTGCCCAAGCCGTCGCTCCTTGAATAGACGCAGTGCAGCGTCCTTACTGTTCTGCGCAATTCGCGAGAAACCATTCGTAAGTCTCTGCGATGCCTTTGCGCAGCGGGATAGTTGGTTGCCAGCCAAGCGCGCGAATTTTCGTTACGTCCAGAAGCTTTCGGGGCGTGCCTTCCGGCTTGCTGGTGTCCCAAACAAGTTCGCCGTCGAAACCGACCACATTGCAGATTAACTCCGCCAGCTCGCGAACGCTGATGTCTTCGCCGCAGCCGACATTTATGATTTCCGGTGAGTCGTATTTCGCCAGCAACAAAAGACAGGCAGAGGCAAGATCGTCTACGTGCAAAAATTCGCGGCGCGGCTTTCCGGTTCCCCACACGCTTAGCTTTTTTTCATTCCGGGTTTTCGCGTCGTGTGCCTTACGCAGGAGCGCGGCCAGCACGTGCGATGTTTCCAGATCGAAATTATCGTTAGGCCCATAAAGATTTGTTGGCATCACCGAGATGAAGTTCGCGCCGTACTCGCGCGCATACGCCTGGCAAAGCTTGATCCCAGCGATCTTGGCGGTTGCATACGCTTCATTCGTCGGCTCCAGCGGACCGCTGAGGAGCGCGGTTTCCGGAATCGGTTGTGGTGCGAGCTTCGGGTAAATGCAAGAGCTTCCAAGAAAGAGCAGCTTGCGCACACCAGTCTGGTGCGAGAAGCGGATTGCATTGTTCTGGATTCGCAAATTATCGAGCAGGAATTCGACGGGGTAGTCGTTGTTGGCTTTTATCCCGCCCACCTTTGCCGCCGCGACGATGACGATGTCCGGCCTTTCGCTTGCAAAAAATTTCGCAACCGCAGATTCGTCGGTGAGATCAAGCTTTGATCGATCTCGTGTCAGCAAATTCTTGAACCCTCCCGCTTCGAGCCGCCGCACGAGCGCACTCCCGACCATGCCACGATGGCCGGCGACGAAAATCTTATCGGTTTGTTTCAAACGCACGCATAGTGTGTAGTCAGAAATCGTTCGCCACGCAATTATCCCTGTCTTCCAATAGGCTAAGCTTCACAAATCAAAGTCGGCTCAGGCGGCGGCGTGATCGGAGGTTTGCGCGGGCCTCGTAGTTGATGGTGTCGAAGTGCGGATGTTGCCGCCGAAATTGGTTTTGCTGAAAATCCCACGGCGCTTGATTTC
>DATFXC010000115.1:0-4649 GCA_035258625.1 Candidatus Udaeobacter sp.
GATGTGATGCGAATCGAACAAGGTCTGCCGCGCTGGGGCCGCGAACTTACCGACGAGATTATTCCCATCGAAGCAAATCTCGAACAACGCACGATCGATTACCAAAAAGGTTGCTACATCGGCCAGGAAGTGATCTCGCGAATGAAAATGTCCGGACAAACCAACAAACGATTGTGCGGATTAATCTCGTTGAACAACACGCCACTCCAGCCTGGGATGAAACTCGTCGCTCCCTCAGCATCTGGAAAAGAAGCCGGCTGGATCACGAGCGCGACACACAGTCGGCAGCTCGATAAACAAATCGCGCTCGGGTACGTGAGACGCGGTTTCAACGACCCCGAGGCGACCTTGAATGCGCTGTCGTTGGATACAGCTGGAGCAATTCCGGTCGAAGTCGTTTCGCTTCCGTTTCTCTGAAGAATTTCGCAGCTTTCAGAATTCCTCTCGCAATCTCAATGAGCGAGCCGGTAATGAAATTGGAAAAAGAAATTTTGTTTTGCCCTCAGGCTGTGAATTTATAGAATCCTCGTTGCTCTCCAGGCAACGATTAACCTTAACCATTTGCAGCGTCTGAACGAAGCATATTCCGAGCACAGTTTTCATTCATTGGTAGCTTCGCGGCTGCGCAGCGTCGACGCGGAGGCCGTCTAGCAACCATGGCCAATTTCTTTCCACGCTGGACGAATTGGATACCCCTCAAGCTGCTCGTCTGCGTGATTGTGATCGCTTGTGCCTTGAGCGGGGCCACATGGTATTACGCTACGCCCAAGTACACCAAAGTCGGATACCAGCCGATTCAGCCGGTCCCTTTTCCGCACGATATTCATGTGACCCAACTGGGGATGGATTGCCGGTACTGCCACAGCTTCGTGGAAGTGGCCGCGCAATCGAACGTGCCCAACACTGCGACATGCATGAACTGCCACACGCAGGTGGCAAAAGACAATCCCAAGCTGCAGCCCGTCCAGGAGAGCTGGAAAACTGATCAGCCCGTCGAGTGGGTGTGGCTCTATCGCACGGTCGATTACGTTTACTACAACCACGCTGCGCATGTGAACCGGGGCATCAGTTGTTTCAGTTGCCACGGACCCGTCAATCACATGTCGGTGGTGCACATCGCCCAACCCCACAGCATGGCGTGGTGCTTGGATTGCCATCGGCACCCCGAGAATTATCTGCGGCCGGACGATCAGGTTTTCAATCTCGATTGGAAACCTGAGGACGTTAAGCCTGCAGATTTTGTCGCGAAGTACGGTCAGGCAAGCGGCACGCGCGAAGATTTTTCGAAGAAGAAACAGCTCACTCAATCCGAGATCGGCCAGACGTTGAAAGAGCGCTGGAAGATCACTCCGCCAACAAATTGCCAGGGGTGCCACCGATGATACCCACCCGACCCCGATGAAACGCGTTTTCCATCATCCGCCGGAGACGTCTGCCGGCACAAAATATTGGCGCAGCCTCGGCGAGTTGAATGATACGCCCGAATTTCGTCAGTGGTTGGAACGTGAATTTCCCGCAGGCGTGGCGGAACTGAATGGCGACGAATGGTCGCGGCGCGATTTTCTGAAATTGATGGGCGCATCAATGGCGTTGGCAGGAGTTGGCCTAACGAGTTGCCGTCGCCCGGAGTTGCATCTGGTTCCGTTCACGAAAAATGTGGAGTGGACGATCCCGGGAAAATTCCTTTACTACGCCACCGCAATGCCGCGCCGCACCGGCGGCATTCCGCTGATTGCCACGACGGTTGATGGCCGGCCGATCAAACTCGAAGGGAATCCGCTGCACCCAGCAAGCGGAGGCGGCACTGACACGTTCGTTCAGGCGTCGATTCTCGATCTTTACGATCCGACACGCTCGAAACGTTTTGTTCAGAAGGGAAAGGGGAGCACGCGCGAGGAATTCGAGAAATTCTTCGGAGAATTTGGTAAAAGCATTCTGAATGATCACGGCGATGGTCTCGCCTTCCTCGTCGAGGAGACGAATTCGCCGACGCGAGAGCGCCTTCGCACAGAATTAGAGAAAAAATTCCCCGGAATGCGGTGGTGCGTTTACGAGCCGCGCCTTGGTCAGGAAGCGAACGTGGCGATGCAGACAGCTTTCGGCCCCGACGCGCGGGTGTTGCCGAAATTCGATCGCGCCGACGTGATTCTGGCGCTGGAAAGTGATTTTCTCGATTGCGGTCAGGGCGATCTCGAAACAGTGCGTGGTTTCACTTCGCGCCGGCGCGTAAGTGCTTCCAAAGACAGCATGAACCGGCTGTATGTGGTCGAACACCGTTTCACCCTTACAGGCGCGATGGCCGATCATCGGCTGCCTTGTCCAGCCAGTCAGATTCCTGCATTCACGCATGCGCTTGCGACGAAAATTCTCGCGGGAACGAATGACGCGGGTCTGGGCTCGTTGCTTGGAAATTTCCAAGGCGTGTCACACACTTTCGACCAGCAATGGATTGATGGGGTTGCCGCTGATTTGATGGCAAAACCAGGAGCAAGTTTGGTGCTCGCCGGCCCGACGCAACCGGTCGCGGTGCAGATGCTTGTCTATGCAATTAACGCTGCGCTGAAAAATGTCGGACAGACGCTCATCGTGCGTCGGACTCGGCGCAACCCGAAGGCAATCGACATCGCTCAGCTTGCAACGGACATAAACGAAGGTCGCATCAAACAGCTATTCATTTTCGGCGGTGACCCCGTCTATAACGCGCCGCGCGGGTTGGTAGAAGATTTACAAACAAAAGTGCCGCTCGATTGGGGCGAAGTGCAAAAGAAAGTCCCGAACATTGTCCGGCTTGGTTATCACGAGGACGCTACATCCGCGCTGAGCCGGTGGCACATTCCGCTTGCCCATTATCTCGAATCGTGGGGCGACGCGCTCACAGCCGGGGGCGATTACTTGTCGATTCAACCGATGATCCTGCCGCTTTTCGGTGGCCTGAGTGAGATAGAGCTGATGAACATGCTACTTGGCGGCCCGAAGGTGCAAGGCCCCGAACTGGTGCAGGAAACTTTTCGCCTAACGAATCCGTCCGGCGATTTTCAAACCGTGTGGTCGCGCTTCTTGCACGACGGTTTTGCTGGGCACGTTCAACGCGCTGATCAGCCGGCCGCATTCAACGCTGGCGCAGCCGCAACTCTGGCGCGCGATTCCTGGTCGGTATCCACCGCGCCGTCACCAGAGTCGCCGGAAATTGTGTTGACCGGCAGCTACGGCATGGACGACGGCCGCTACGCAAATAATGGCTGGCTCCAGGAACTACCGGACCCAGTCACAAAGCTGAGCTGGGACAACGCGGCGTTAATCAGTCCTGCTTACGCGAAAAAGCTTCGCGTCGAAACGGGCGATTTGTTGCAGATCGCGATCAATGAAAAGAGCGCTGCCGGAACTGCGATGAAACGAGAGCTCGTCATTGCAGCGCTTGTGTCCCCGGGTCACGCCGACAATTCCGTGACGGTCACCTTGGGTTGGGGGCGAAAGATGCCGCAATTTGTCGAACTTCCGTATGCCGGCGGCAACCTGAAAGAAAAGCCGGGACTTACGGAGCAGGCGGGTTTCAACGGCTATTTTTTGCGAACAGCCGCGAATCCGCATGTTGCTGTTGCTGGCGCGAAGGGCATTGAGACCGTGCAGGTGACCAAAGTCGGCCGCCGCTACCCGTTCTCGATCACACAGGAACATTTCAGCATCGAAGGTCGCGGCCTTGTTCGTGAAGGAACACTGGAGGGTTATCGCAAAAACAACGATTTCGCGAAAGAGGTTCCGGGAGCAGAAGAATTGCCGCATCCGCCGCCGAGTCTCTACAGCCATCCACCGTTAGACGCGCCGCAGCAGTGGGGAATGAGCATCGACTTGAATGTGTGCACCGGCTGCAACGCCTGCGTGATCGCCTGCCAGGCGGAAAACAACATTCCGGTTGTCGGAAAACTACAAGTCGCGCATGGCCGCATCATGCACTGGCTTCGTATTGACCGTTACTACGCCAGTCGCGAGCCGTTCAACCAGCACCGTGGCCACTGGCCGGAGCATCCCGAGATGGTGTTCCAACCGATGCCCTGCCAGCATTGCGAGAACGCGCCATGTGAAACGGTTTGCCCGGTCAACGCGACAGTTCACAGCGAGGACGGGCTCAACGTGATGGCTTACAACCGCTGCATCGGCACGCGATTTTGCTCGAACAACTGCCCTTACAAGGTGCGGCGGTTTAATTATTTCGATTACAACCAGCGACCCGTCGGCAAGAGAAAGGTCGTCGGTGCGTTGAACATCTACGAAGAATACTTTGCGCCGCTTACCACCAAGGGCGCGCCCGACACGATGAAGATGCAGAAGAATCCTAACGTGACTGTGCGCATGCGCGGCGTGATGGAGAAATGCACCTACTGCGTGCAACGCATCGAGGAAGCGAAAATCGCAGCGCTTGCGCGTGCAGGCGCTTCGCCGAACACGCGCATCTCGCGCGATTCGTTTACCACTGCGTGCGCACAAGCCTGTCCTACCGAGGCAATTGTTTTCGGCGATATCAAGGACCCGGAGAGCCGCGTCTCGAAGATGAAACAACAGGACCGCAATTACCGGATCCTCGATTATTTGAACGTTATTCCGCGAACGAGTTATCTCGCCCGCCTTCGCAATCCAAACCCGAAAATGCCTGA
>DATFXC010000116.1:0-5532 GCA_035258625.1 Candidatus Udaeobacter sp.
CAAGGGCAGGCACGGATCGAACTAACGGACGCTCTTGGTCTAACCAGAAGCCGCTTCATCGAGGATCGCGCACCTGCCGCCCTTTTGCACCAGATCAGTTCCCCGTTAAAGAAGATAGAGGCTTCATCGATTGGTTAGGCGGATGGTGTGGAAACAGGAAAGGCGTTCCTATAAAGCGCTTCTTCCATCTCTGTCACGTCTTTAGGCCAAAGAAGCGCGGTCATTCGGCGCGATGTTTTCGTTTCCGTCGTTTTTTCCATTCAGGGTGAGCAGCGCGCCATTCTCGCTGTTTCCGCGCGTAATACTCCCGCCAGTATGCGGTCGTGCGTATTCGGGGCCGGCCACGTTTTTTCGTCTTGTCCGTAAAATAAAATAATTAAATCGCGCAGTACAGGCAAACGATGCAGGTCATGAACCACGCCTCTCACCCAAAACGTTAGCCCGCTTCAGGAGCACGTAATGCGACCCCTTCGGTATTCCATCAACGTCACATTGGACGGGTGCTGCGATCATCGTGCAATGTTCGCGGGGCTATCGAAGCGTATCGACTTGAAGCTCGTGAGCCGGCTGGAGTTCGGCTCGGGGGCGGTGGCGATGCGGTATGAGCCGAGAAGGTAGCCATCGGGACTGAAGTCTACGTTCTCCCAGGTCGCCTTTCAGCGGCGCTTGCTACGACACCCTGCCGTGGCTTATCTCTTTCTCGTTCAACGGACGCTTTTGAGCGAAAAGAGAGCAGAGAGATGAAGCGGACACACATCAGGCCCGGAATCGTCTTTGTGGTTTGTTGCTTGGCCGCGCTTCTGTCCGTGTCTTTGGGCTCTCCTCAGGCGGGGGCCCAAGAGCGTGCAGAGTTCGATGCCTTTTTCGACAAGGTCACCAAAGCGGAAGCCGAGTTATTTCGAGGCCGTCCGGAGTCCCTCAAGGCCCTCTGGTCTCGCTCCTCCGACGTCACGCTCTTTGGCGTCTCCGGCGGGAGTGGTGAGCATGGTTGGGAACAGGTCGGGCCACGACTCGACTGGACCAATACCCAGTACTCCGATGGGACCCTGACAGTCGAGCGAATTGCGTCGTATGTAGACGAGAATCTCGGCTACGTCGTACAGCGTGAGAAAGTGCGCTTCAAGGTCCCAGGCCATACTCAGGAGTCGATACTTGACATCCGCGCGACCTGGATCTTCCGACGCGAGCGAGATGGCTGGCGCATCATTCATCGCCATGCTGATTCACAGATGAAGCGTCAAGGTCCCGCTGAGGGGAAGAAGTGAACGCCGTCGAACAAGTCGTTGGACGAGAGCGAATGCAGCGGGTACGCAATCGGCTACGCCAAGTTTCGCAGCCGCTCACATGATGCTGTGATTCGCGTTTGCGATGCGGCTGGCAATGTGATCGAAACGCACCAGCACAAGGGAGATTTCAAAGAACCGTGAATTAACGTGCGTTGCGGCTTTTTCAGTTCAAAGAAGAAAGTGACAACAGTGTTACTCTTGCGGTGCTGCGCGTCGCACAGATGAGTGTCTATTACCTGCCATGATTAGTTTGTTAATTATTGCTCACTTTTTCCTGCTACGGGCTATTGATAGTTTAGGTCGGAATCCACGGCTGACACGCAGCCCCAACTCCATCCTGCTTTGCTGAGATTGTCAGCGATGATTTCCCAGTACTTCACGCGCTGGATTCTGGCTGTTTCGTACTTCACACGGCAATTTTGTCACAAGAAAGAGTTGCCGCATTTAACCCTTAATGCGTGTCAATTTGCCGCTGCTATACGACCAAGTTCGAGCCGGTATTCGAAACGACGGTGACGTAATCCGCCTCGCCAGACGCCTGAGGCCCAGGGCTCCGGAGTCTGCGAGGCGAGCTGTTTTTCGCCGGATTTGCTGAGATTGTCAGCGATGATTTCCCAGGACTTCCCTCATCAGATCGCGGCCAGCGCAGCATCTACATCTGGGAAAATCCGAAATAGTCCATCAAGCCGCGAAATTTCGAAAATCGAGCGTATGGTTTCCTGCAGACCACTCAGGAAAAACTTGCCACCATACGCTTCAACCTCTTGCATGGCTAGAATAAGCGCCGCCATCCCTGCGCTATCGATGTAAGTCGCGCTGGAAAGATCAATCACTATCCGTTCCGGTTTTTTCTCGATCATTGCGTTAAGGGACGCGGTGACGGCAGGCGAAACGTACAGATCGATATCGCCTTCAAGCGGCAGGACATTCGGTCGGTGTTGACGCGCCATCGGAGCAACTGGGGAAGCGTTCTCTCTCATTCAATCCCTTTGATCGTTACTGCATCACCATCCGGGTGCATCGATTATGCTTTTCATCTAGAAGAACTCGGGGCTGACATTTAGTAAGTCGACGATCATCGGTTCGCTATGCCGAACCGAATGCGGCCAGCAATGCAATCGACGACGCGAAGTTCTACAGCCGGTCACACGATGCCGTGATTCGCGTCTACGATGGCGGCTGGCAGCGTGATCGAGACGCACGAGCACGCGGGCGAGTTCAAAGAGTGGTGAGCGCCTTGTTCGTATCCGGTCGGGCACGCGAATCGAGTGGTTTTCGGCTTGCCCAGCGAAACGTGATGCACTACGATCACTTGGCGGGTTAGTCCAACCATCGACCGCCTCAAGTCACCCAATCCCCCAATTGCAGATTGCTAGGGTTGAATTCTTGTTAGGCGTTGTGACGTACATTTGATGAAAATCCCACTTAAAAACTTCCTCTCGAAGCTTCGACCCGGCCCTCTTCATGACACGACAGCCCTCGAAGAGCTATTGAAACAGGTGTGGGAGAGTATTCACGGCTCCGACTCTGGCGGTCTGCAGGGCTACAAACTTACGGGGAGATTAGAGAAAGTTCAGTGGCAACCACCTTACCTAACCTTTTCCATCTCAACATGGACTGCACAGATTGTTTCTAAAGGCCATCGTCAGTTGCACGCCTCTGCAAAACGATTGCACATTCGTGAGCCTGCCAAGCGCATTGCCGACGCAATTTTTAATAATCTGGAGTCCCAATCACTTAAGCGATACCCGGATGGTCGAGTCAAAGTTCTAATTGGCACTGTCATTCCGGCCGAAGGATATCAGCAGACCGTAGCGGGCAGACGCAGACGCTTCCGCGCACTTCTTGAAAAACTTCTCGCCGAGCGAGGTTGGTTTCCAGTCGCAAATAATACATACATGCAAACCATCTCTCCATAGTGGCGTCGATCTGATTGACGGGCTAAATACATCATGCAGTTCACTTCGTTTTGCGGACGGCGTCGGCGTTGTTGTCCTTACGCGCGCGATCGAGGGTCCAATCAAAACCGACCTGCTCGTTCTCGCGGAAATCTATGACCTGCCCCATGCCGATGTAAGCGTAGAGCAAGTCGGGGCGTTTCGCCGCGACCGAAAGACCGACGATCGATCCCCAGCTATGGCCTAACAAGAAAATCTTTGATTTGTCGTATTTGCGGCAAAGCAGCTCGATGAGCTCAATCGTGTCGTCACGGTAACGCTCGGGCTTGAGCGTGGGCGCGATAGTTTTGGGATCGTTGAGCCGGAATGACCGCCCCGCAGCGCGCTGATCCCACTGAACAACGGTGAAGAACTCCTCCCATGGTCGCTGAAAAGCCCACGCGATCGGCATCTCGACTGCGGCCGGACCGCCATGAACGAAGAGAAGGATTGGGTTAGCGCGATCGGCACCGCGCACGTTGACAACCTGACGCGCGCCGCCGAGCACGATTTCGAAGATTTCATCGACGCCGTTTGGCGTGACGATGGGATTGATGTCTGCCACGAGCGCGCGGCCAGGAGAGTAGATGTCATCGCTAGGTGGAGTCGGCGATGGGGCCGCGGACGCAAGCGCGAACGCGGACAAGAATATGAGCAACGCTGTTGAGCGAATCATAAAAGACCCTTTTTTGGCATCGTGGAGCCGGATACTAACGCAAAATAATCGGAATCACATCGAAGCCGACATGAATACTGGCATGCGCGACGCCGAAAATCTGGTGGTAGCGCGGTCGCGCACTAACTAGCTGTCAACAATCAACTCTCAACTAAGAACTATTTTTCAGCTTAAGTTCTCTGATGGCAAAGCTGCAAAATTGTGACGGAGTGCTTAACGACCTGTCGCGGAACGCCGACCGGCCAGCAGTATTTACTCTCCGGAAACGAGGCTCGGAGACATGGAGCTATGCGGATCTGGACGGCTGCGTGGACCGGCTCGCGCGTGGGCTCCGCCATGCGGGGCTCGCACAGGGAGATCGCGCTGCGATCATTGCCGATAATGGGCCCGAGTGGATCGCCGCGGCGCTCGCGGTCATCCGTGCCGGCGGTGTCGTGGTGCCGCTTGATGTCCAACTCGGGGAGAAGGCGCTTCGACATGTGTTTGTCGACAGTACTCCTCGCTTTGTGTTCACGACGAAAAACCGGGCTGAACGGATCGTGGCCTGTGCGGAAAATGCGCGGATCGTTTTGCTGGACGCAACAGATCAAGACGAGAGGAGTTGGCGGCGCTTGCTTTTAAAAAACGCCGGCGCATTGCCCAAACTCGGGCCGGAGGATCACGCGACTTTATTCTATACTTCCGGCACGACCGGACCACCGAAAGGCGTGCCGCTTACGCATAGCAACCTGCGCGTACAAATCGACGCCGCTCTCGCGACCGGCTTAACCAGCGAAGATGACCACCTGCTTCTCCCGTTACCCTTGCATCATGTTTACCCGTTTGTGATCGGCATGCTCGCGCCGCTGACAAGGGGTCTCACCATGGTCATTCCTCAAACGCTGACCGGGCCACAAATCATTCGCGCGCTACAGGAAGGCGAGATCAATGTCGTCATCGGCGTTCCGGGCCTTTATCGAGCGCTTTACTCTGGGATTCAGGCGCGGCTCCAATCGGCGGGACCGGTCCGTGGCGGAATTGCGAGACAACTCCTGGCGTTAAGCATCGCGCTACGCCGGCGCTTCGGAGTGCGCGCAGGCAAAATCCTGCTTCGACCCCTTCACCGACAGCTCGGGTCTCAGCTGCGCCTGCTGGCCTCCGGTGGTGCGGCGCTCGATCCGGAACTGGCCATGAAACTTGAGGGACTCGGTTGGCAGGTAGCCATCGGGTACGGGCTCACCGAAACTTCGCCGCTACTGACGTTCAATCTCCCCGGCCAGGCCCCGCTGGACAGCGTCGGCAAACCGATCCGAGGCGTTGAGCTGCGCATTCGGACGCCCGAAAAAGAAGAGCGCGTGGTCGGCCTGGAAGGCCAGGGCGAAGTACTCGCACGTGGCCCAAGCGTTTTCAGGGGCTATCGCAATCTCGAAGAAAAGACGCGGGAGGCGTTCACTCAAGGCGGGTGGTTTCGCACTGGCGACCTCGGTTTCATGGATAATGAAGGCAATCTGCACCTTCTTGGCCGCGTCTCGACACTGATCGTCACCGAGGGCGGCAAGAAAGTTCAGCCTGATGACGTGGAGGAAGCTTACGCGGGCGAAAAAGCAATCCGCGAGATCGGCGTGCTGCAAAAGGACGGGAAGCTGGTCGCGCT
>DATFXC010000117.1:0-4309 GCA_035258625.1 Candidatus Udaeobacter sp.
TTTCCAGACGAGATCAGGCAGTTCCAGCTGCAGCGGCGCGTCACCGGTGTGGAGGTGGCGGTCGGCGCGTTCTTCAACGGAAAGGAGTTCATCTATCCGCTGAACGTAAATTTCGAGCACAAGAAGCTTTTTCCCGGCAACATCGGTCCGTCCACAGGCGAGATGGGTACGGCGATGTTCTGGACCGGGCCTAACAAGTTGTTCAATTCCACGCTCAAGAAGATGGAAGCGAAGCTCGCTTCCGAAGGCTACGTGGGCTACATCGATCTCAACTGCATCGTGAACGGCAACGGCATCTATCCGCTCGAGTTCACGGCGCGCTTCGGCTATCCGACCATTAGCATCCAGCAGGAGGGCATGACTACGCCCATTGGCCAGTTCCTCGCGGATCTCGCCGCAGGCGTGAATCCGAAGCTGAAGGTGAAGAGCGGGTTTCAAATCGGCGTGCGCGTTGTGGTTTCGCCGTTCCCATTCGACGATGACGCCACGTTTCTCTCGGTCTCGAAGCACGCGGCCATTCTTTTCAAGAAAGGCATCCCCGAAGAGGTGCACATCGAGGATGTGATGCAGGTGAACGGACAGTGGTACGTGGCCGGAACCTCGGGCGTGGTGTTGGTGGTCTGCGGAGTTGGGCCAACGATGCGCCAGGCACAGGCACAGGCTTATTCGCGCATCCGCAACATCATGATTCCGGACATGTACTATCGCGATGACATCGGCGAGCGCTGGTTCGAGGACCACGACAAGCTGCACACCTGGGGATACCTGCGCGAGGTTTAACCTAGCCTTCTCTTCCTGCGAGGCGCTGCCGCCTAACGACGCGCCGGGGGGGCGTGAAGGACAGTTGAAAGTTGAGAGATGCTTACCGCTAATCTGTTCGCGCCAGCAAGTCCGGTTCTTTCGGCTTAACGAAATCGTGAATCTTGCGCAGAGTAATCAATATGTGTGTGCCGATGTGGACGCGATCGTAGAGATCGATGATGTCCCGTGAGCGCATGCGAATGCAACCGAAGCTCGCGGGAGTGCCGATCCGGCGCTCCTCCGGTGTTCCGTGGATGTAGATGCAGCGATTTCGCGCTTTCTGGTTTTGCGCTTCCATTCCTCGCAGCCAGATCACGCGCGAAACAATCGGGTCGCGGCCCGGCGCATCCACTGCCACGATTTCACCGGTCGGGATCCGATTCTTGATGACTGCGCCCGCAGGCAATCGATCGCCGATTTTTGCTGAAACGAATAGTGTGCCAAGAGGCGTGCGAAAGCTGGCAGCAGAATCGCCAGCTCCGAACTTCGACGTGGAAATCGAGTAGCGCGCGATCAACTTCCCTCGGTCAACCAGTGCCAGCACTTGATCGGGCACGCTGACAATCATATCTGCGCTAAGTGGAGTCGCGAGCGCTGCGAACCCGCCCAGACGAACGAGTATAAGGACGAGAATGAGCGGCGCTATTACGCCCGGAATCTTCCGCCTCATTTTGAATCGACGTGATTGGCGTTCGGTTGCGCTATTGAGCGCAAATCCCGAATGAGCGAATCGAGTTTGCGCACGTCTTTGCGCCGACCCTTCTCCGGTTTCAGTTTGCGTTTGCGCATCATGATTGTGAGGTCGCGAATGTCGTGGAGCCGCTCGCGGGACAAATCTTCGGCGCGTTTGTAGCGAGTCACGACCGCTATGCTTTCGGCGAGGTCGAGTTCCAACCGTGCCGCGTAGGCGCGAATTGTCCGGCGCAAGTCGCGTCTCACTGCGTCCAATTCGTCCGTCAGCATCGTGACTGGAGAGACTTCGCGCCGTGGTTTTTTGTGCCGTTGTTCTTTCCGTTTCACTGCTTACGACTGGAAGGGATCGTGAGTTAGCCCGTCGCCGAGTGGCCGTGGTTGGCGGCAAAAAGCCCGTTAGGACATTTTCCCGACGGGCTTTCGCTAACCTAACCAGGGTCGGGTCATTTGATCGGCACAAATCCAACCTGCGCTACGATTTTCTGGCCACCGGGGCCCACTGTGAAATCCACAAAGTCTTTTGCCAGGCCACTCGGGTCGCCATTCGTGTAATAGAAGGTCGGTCGCCAATAAGGATATGAATGGCTCTGTACAGCCTTTACCGACGGCAGCGCTCCATCGACTGGCAGCGCTTTGACTCCAGCAGCTTTGATGTACGCCATGCCGACATAACCGGCGCCGTTTGGGTTTTTGCCCACTTCCGCCGCGATCTGTTCGTTGCCGGCCATCTTTTGAGAGCCAGGAGCGTAGTCACGCTTCTTCATCGCCAACTCCTTGAACTCTGAGTAGGTGCCGGACGACGTATTACGTGTGTAGACGGAGATTTTGCCGCCCGATCCGCCGACTGCGCTCCAGTCTGTGACATCACCTGTGAAGATTTGTTCCACCTGTTTTTTCGTAAGACTTTTGATCGGATTTGCGGAGTTCACAATCACACCAATCCCGTCAAAAGCTACGATCGTTGGCTTCATGTGTTTACCTTTTGCCGCCGCGGCGCCCACTTCAGAACTTTTGGCGCGTCGGCTGGACATGCCGATTTGTGCCGTACCATCAATGATCGCAGCAATGCCGGTAGTCGATCCTTCGGCGGCAATGTCGAAGGTCGTGCCGGGATGTTGCGCTTTAAACTGTTCTGCCAGTTGCGGCACCAGTTTCGCGCCAAGGGTGTCGGAGCCTTTGATTACGAGGCGATCGGCTTTGGCTTCGGTCACGCCGAAAGCAAGTGCAATCAATATTGCGAGATGTTTCAGTTTCATAAGTCTTGGGAGTTTAGAGCTGCTGTTGTCGATCTAAGATATCTCTGAGGTTTTTGCTGTGTCAGAATTTGACGTTCAGGTCAGCGGTGAACCAATTGAACTGGGCCAATGGATTAAGTCCGGTGGCTGCCTGTCCGACTCCGCCTGTGCCGAGATTGTGATTGTACCACCAACCGTGGCCGTAGGTCAGGGTGAGGTTGACAGCGGACGACAGGTTGTATGCGGCTCTAGCGGCGATGCCGTGCATATTCAATTGGCCATTGAAAATATCATCATCGATCAGGTTCGGATCGAGCGAGAATTGCTCGGCGTGTTGATACCAGATGTCGATCTGCCAATCGTTTTTCTCCTTCAATTGGCCGATACCAAGCCCAGCTGTGTACGCGTAGCGCTGGTCGCCGTGGCCAGGGCCAGGAGAAGCTATCACGTTGTTATGGGAGTCAAACACAACTGCGGCATTGGCGCGATCGTTCGCTTCAAAATTAGTCGCGAAATCGCTGAATATCCGCATCGGCAATTGGCCGATTTTCCAGCCGACCTCCATGGGCACTTCGAGAACCAGCAAACTGTTGATCCCGGTCTGGTTTTGAAGCGCCGACGCCGCGTTGGTCACGTATGGGCTACCGCCCTGAAAGTGGAAGTTAAATGTGTCGCCGTTACCAGTGTAATTGTAGAGGACTGGCGCCACTTGAAAGTAAACGTTGTTCGGGAAAGTAAGTCTTCCTCCCACCTGCCACGCTAGCAGGAACGCATCGTAGTGGGGGATTTCCTGAGGTGAACCGGTGTTCGCGTTCGTCGTTGGCCTGGTCCCGAGCGGATTCTCCGGATTCGCATCGTCATAAACAAACTGCCCGAAGTTTGCGAAGAGATCGAGCTTCAGTTTGAAGGGCTCACTGGCCGGCGCTGCTACGACGCCCTTGCCCTCCTTGCTGTAGCCTCCTTTGCTGTAGGATTGAACGGCTCCGCCTCCACCGCCAAAAGTGAAGGTAAAGGTGTGCTTCCATTGTTCAGCCAAACCTTCTGGATTGATATCGGGATCCCACACCATGAGCGTGGTCACGAGGGGGTTCGGCATTCGACCGCCAGTAAACGTAAAGTCAGGAAAACCTTTGAATCCGGCGTACGCCTGGCCGACGTAAATGGTGTCGTCCCCTTTTGCGAATGGTCCTCCGCCGCCGGGTGAGCTGGGCGATGTGTCACCACCAAACGTCACGTTTGTTGAGCGGGGGCTGGCGTTCGTCTCCAAGCGAAGGCCGAAGAACCAATCATCCATAAGCGTTCCACGCAGGCCCAGGCGAAGGCGATAACGCTCCCGTGAGCGCTCTTGCCAATCGTCTAACCCTGCGACACCTACACCGGGATGCGCCACTGGGCCCCTGCTTTTGGTCTCGCCTCCGTCATAATTATACCGCAGACGAACATCGCCATATAGCTCGATCTCGGTGATTGGCGTCGATAATTTCCATTTCCCAGCTGACGTCTCAGCTGATTCCTTAATCAGCTCACCGCGCACTTCCTCAGCTTCCTGGTCGGTAATGAGTCTTTTCTTTACAAGCAGG
>DATFXC010000118.1:0-4341 GCA_035258625.1 Candidatus Udaeobacter sp.
TCACGCGGTCTGCAATTGACCGCGGCAGGAATCGTTTTCGGCGGCATCGCCGCCCTGATTTTGACGCGTTTGATGGGCAATCTGCTCTACAAAGTCAGTCCGCACGATCCACTGGCATTTGGATCCGCACTCGTCGTCATCGCGATTGCCTCACTGACTGCGTGTTTTTTGCCCGCGTGGCGCGCGACGCGCATCGATCCAGTCCAGGCCTTGCGCGAACAATGATGAGTTAACTGCGATTTTTTTATGCTCAAAGACATTCGATTCGCTTTGCGTCAGTTACTAAAACAACCGGCGTTTACAGCCATTGCTGTTGTGACTGTTGCCCTCGCCATCGGTGCGACCACAGCTGTGCTAAGTCTCGTGAATGGTCTGCTGGTTAGGCCATTGCCGTATGGAGATCCGCAGCACCTCATCCTGCTGCTTCAGCATTTCAAATCGCAAAATCTCGAGCGCATTCCCGTCTCGCCGCCGGAGTTCAAAGATTACGAAACGCGCGCGCACAGTTTTGAAAAGCTCGGCGCGTTCGGCTACGCGAGTTTCAATCTCGCCAGCGAAGATAGACCCGAGCGGATTGCCGGCGCGACTATTACGGCAGACGTGTTGCCGTTGCTCGGCGTTTCACCAATCAAAGGCCGATTCTTCGAGCCGGAAGAATGCACTTTTGGCCGCGACGATGTCGTGATCATCAGCGCACGGCTGTGGCAGCGCCAGTTCAACAGCGATCCGCAGATCATTGGGAAGAAGCTTCTTCTCGACGGCAAAAGTTTCACGGTTGTTGGCGTGATGCCCATGGGTTTTGATTTCCCGCTTCAGCTTTTCAATCTGGGCAACGGCGGACAATTCCGCGAGCGCGCGGAGATTTGGAAGCCACTTGCATTTAGCGACGAGGAGATGAAGGCCCGCTATCGGCGGGGTTATTTCGTCATCGGGCGCTTGGTCGCGGGGACGTCAGCCGCGCAGGCGGAGGGAGAAATCGAAACGATCAATGCGCAGATGCGCCGCGAGCATCCGGAAAATTACATGCAGGACAACAGTTTCGGCGGCGATGTTTTCCCGTTGCAGCGGTTGGCGGTGGGTGGGATCCGTCCCGCGCTGCTCATCTTGCTGGGCGCTGTCTTTCTCGTCCTGCTAATCGCCTGCTCGAATCTCACCACGATGCTGCTCGCACGTGCGGCTGCGCGCGAACGCGAGATTGCAATTCGAGTGGCGCTCGGGGCCGGTCGGCTGCGGCTGCTCAAGCAAGTTTTCACCGAGAGCGTGTTGCTGGCGTTGATCGGTGGTGCAGCGGGTATTCTTCTCGCGTTGTGGGGCGTTGAGCTGTTGAAGACAATAGGCGCGCAAACCGTGCCGCGGCTGCGCGAAGTGAACGTCGATCTCGCCGTGCTCGGCTTGACGCTGGCGATATGCGTCGGCACCGGAATTATTTTTGGTCTCGCTCCCGGTCTGGCCAGCGCGCGACCAGAGCTAACTGAAGCACTCAATGAAGGCGGTCGGGGGTCGACCCAGGGAACGCGGCGCAATCGTTTGCGCAATGGACTGGTGATCGCCGAAGTAACGCTCGCGCTGGTGCTGCTCAGTGGCGCGGGGCTTCTCATCAAAAGTTTCGTCCGCCTGGAAAACGTGAATCCCGGTTTCAACCCACGCAACGCGCTGACGTTCGAGATCTCGCTGCCGAAGATGCAGTATCCGGATGACGCCGCGATTGTGCGTTTCAACAACGAAGCCCAACGTCGAATCGCTGCGCTCCCGGGAGTGCACGCTGCGGGATTCAGCACGATTCTGCCACTCGCTGGAACGAACAGCGATTGGTCTTTCGCCATCGAGGGCCAGCCTTCAAATGATAAAAGTCCAAGTCCTGACGAAGAAAAGCGCCAAATCTCTCCCGATTATTTTCGCGCGCTTCAGACGCCGTTGATCAAGGGTCGTTTCTTCACCGACGCGGATAATACCGATGCGCCGCCGGTGGTGATAGTGAATCAGGCGTTCGCGAAAAAATTCTGGCCAAAGGGGGAGGCGCTTGGCCAACGCATAACGTTCGACGATCCAAAGAAGAACCCGAAATGGGTCACAATCGTGGGAGTTGTCAGCGACATCCACCATTTCGGATTGGATCTTGATCCTAAACCGGAAATGTACGTTCCATTTGCCCAGGAATCGTACTTCACGACGATTTACGTAGTCAGGAGCAATCAGGACCCGCGAAACTTGGTTCCGGCGATTCAGCGCGAAGTCCGGGCAATCGATTCGGCATTACCTCTGGCAAACGTGCGCACGTTCGAGAACGTCATTGCCGATTCAGTTGCGCCGCGACGGCTTTCAGTCGTTTTGCTCGGAGTATTAGCGGGCGTGGCGGTGTTGCTGGCAGGCGTCGGAATCTATGGGGTGATGTCGTTTCTCGTCGTTCAACGCACACACGAAATCGGCGTGCGCATGGCGCTCGGTGCGCAACGCAGCGATGTGCCGAAACTGGTCCTCAGTCGGTCGCTCAAGCTCATTTCAGCCGGGACAATCATCGGACTGGTTGTTGCGTTAATGAGTACCCACACGTTGCGAGCCTTGCTCTACAGCGTCAGCGCATTCGACACGGCAACATTTGTGCTGGTCACGATTTTACTCGGCGCCGTGGCGTTAGCGGCAAGCTACCTCCCTGCGATGCGCGCAACCAAAGCGGACCCCATGGTCGTGATCGGTCACAACACCTGAATTATGAACTCAAAAGTCCTGTGGTTCGTTGTCGCTTGTGCAGCGCGCATGTCCGCATTAGCGGCTGAGGAAACCGAGGGCTCCAAGGCGCTCGCGCAAATGAAGGCGCTGACCGGAAATTGGAGCGGCGCGTTTCAATGGACCGGTGGACGTAACGACAGCGGGTCGATGAACGCGACGTATTACGTCACCGGCAACGGTTCCGCCGTGGTGGAGAATCTCATAAACGGGAGCACACCGGTGATGACCAGCGTCTACCACTTGGATGGGCGCGACCTGCGTATGACGCATTTTTGCGGCGCCCAAAACCAGCCAAGACTCAAGGCCCGGCGCGTCGACTTACATCATGGCGCTATCGATTTTGAGTTCGTTGATGCGACAAATCTTCGATCGCCTGATGCGCCACACGTGCACGGATTGGAGATCCGCCTGATCGATCCGAATCACTTAACCCTGACCTTCTTGTTTCAAAACGGTTCGGTCGAGAGCCGTGAAGAAATTAATTTGAAACGCACCGAAGCGAAGCCCTCCTAAAAAAGGTATTATGATCAAACTCCGCCGTCTCGAACGCAGGTACCCGTTGGGGAAGGAGAAATTTTTCTATGTCCTGCGCGATATCAATCTCGATATCGCCGAAGGCGAATTTGTTTCGGTCATGGGACCGTCTGGCGCCGGGAAATCGACGCTGTTGCACATCCTCGGGATGCACGACCACGGCTGGGAAGGCGAATATTTTTTGGGCGAAACTGCGGTGAATCATTTGAAGCCGAAAGAGCGCGCGACGCTTCGGAACGAGCAGATCGGTTTCGTGTTTCAGCAATATCATTTGCTCGACGATCTCACCGTTTACGAGAACCTCGAAATCCCACTGTCGTATCGCCATTACAGCAAAAACGAACGCGCCGCACTGGTAGCGGACACGCTCGACCGATTTCAGATCGTTGGGAAAAAGGATTTGTATCCGCGTCAGCTTTCAGGCGGACAACAGCAGCTCGTAGGTGTTGCCCGGGCCATCATCGCTGAGCCCAAGCTTCTGCTCGCCGATGAGCCGACGGGAAACCTGCACTCCAGTCAAGGCGAGGAAATTATGGAGCTGTTTGGCAGGCTCAATGACGAAGGCATGACCATCGTGCAGGTCACACACTCCGATAAAAATGCTTCGTATGGGAAACGCGTTATTCAGCTACGCGATGGATGGATCGTTAACAACTAGCGGGAGAAAATTGCCATGGTACTAGATTCATTTCGTCAGGATGTTCGAGTCGGACTGCGTCTTTTGTTCAAAGACAAGACGTTTTGTTTTTTGGCAGTGCTCGTGCTTGGCCTCGGCATCGGCGGTGCGACAACCCAATTCACCATCGTTAACGCGATCGTGTTGCGCGGATTCTCATTCCCGCATCCGGAACAGTTAATGAGCGTCGGCCTGATCGATCCCAAGGCCAGCGATCAAAACAACAATTTCGGTCTGGGCAATATTCCGACCGCCCAGGATTACGAGGACCTCAAAGCGGCGCAGAAATCATTCTCGATGATGGCCGGCTATCTCAACGGATCGACAGTCAATGTTACCTACAAAAACAATCCGCAGCGTTACACCGGTGGTTACGTAACCGAAGATTTTTTCAAGATTATCGG
>DATFXC010000119.1:0-10255 GCA_035258625.1 Candidatus Udaeobacter sp.
CGCCGATTGCCATTGGCTCGGAAGCGTGGATTTGTGCCGATGCCTTCGTCGGGCCGGGCGTCACAGTAGGGGAAGGGGCGATTGTGGGTGCAAGAGCAGTGGCAATGAAGGACGTAAAGCCTCGGAGCATCGTTGTCGGAAATCCGGCGCGCGAAAGTAAGAAACGCGAGATTATTCAATGAGCGAGCGATCCGACGCGCGGGCGCCGTTGTCGGTGCTTGTCCCGGTGAAAAGCGAAGCGGAGAACCTGCGGGACTGCCTGGCCAGCGTTTCATTCGGGCAGGAAATCGTGGTGGTCGATTCGGTGAGCACAGACGGCACTCAGGCGATCGCGGAGGCGGCCGGGTCGCGGGTGGTGCAGTTCGCGTGGAATGGAAAACTGCCGCGGAAAAAGAATTGGGCATTGGAAAATATTTCCTGGCAACACGAATGGGTGCTGATCATCGACGCGGACGAACGCATCACCCCCGAATTAGAACGCGAAATTCGGGGGCGATTCGTCGCACTGACATCGACGGCTTTTATCTCAATCGCCGGTCTTGGTTTCTGGACGGCTGGATAAATCATTGCGGTTATTTTCCGAGCTGGAACCTCCGTCTGTTCCGGCATCGGCTCGGACGTTATGAACAAATCGAAATCGGTAACGATATTCCTTCTGGAGATAACGAAGTCCACTAGCACGTGTTGCTCAATGGTCGGGTCGAATATCTATCCACACCCTTGGAGCATTACGCGTTTCCTGGCGTCGCCACATTCCTTGAGAAGCACAATCGTTATGCCTCGTGGGAAGCCGCCGCTTCGCAAAAACTGCAGGCGGCAGATGAAAAATCATTGCGAGCCACGCCTTTTGGAACAGCACTGGAACGTAAGCGCTGGCTGAAGAAAGCTACGATGCGCGCTCCATTCCGCCCCAGTTTGCGATTTCTTTGTCATTACGTCTGGAAACAAGGTTTCCGCGACGGCTACCGCGGTTGGGTGTTCTGCCGACTGTTAGCGTCGTACGAACGCCTGATCGTGCTGAAGGAGCGCGAACTAAAGAAGCGACCGCTCCACGCCGAAGTGGGGTTGTAGGACGTCTGTGTCAGACGCCGACCATCTACATCCCCTCTACCAGAATCATGTTTGTCCTGGCGGTGCGGTGGCGCATCTTGCGAGGTTCGCGATATTCTTCGCAGTTGAGCCATTCTTTAGCACGCTGCGCTGATTCAAATTCAAGCACAACGTGGAAACCCTTCAGTGGCCGTTGTGGCTGCGGTCTTTTGCGGCGAGCTCGGGGATTCTCCTTCGGCGCCGCAGTCGCAACCAGTTGTTCCAAGTCTTGCGCAAGCTGTCGCGCGGGGTCTGATATTGCTGGTTCAGTTCGTTGCTCTTGACGATCTGCTCGAGAATTCCTTTCACTGAAAAATCCTCGGTGTTGACGATGGTGTACGCGGTCCCAACAGTGGCAGCATGGTGCGCGTCGCTGGCGGCAGTCATGGGCAGACCTCGGATCTGCGCGTATTTGAAGGCGTAACGGTTGTAACGGCGAAGCGTGGTTGCCGCGTTAAAAACCTCTATGGCGTCCACAGGCAGCGTCTCCAATGTGGCGAACCGGATTCCGGCGCGGAACAAATCATACGGATGCGGAGGAATGGCCAGACCGCCGCGCTCATGAATGATATTACAAACTTCGCGCGCCGGTTTTCCTTTCAAGTACGGCAGCTCGGCGCCGATACAGAGCAGATGCCCGTCGGCCGTGGTGACCTCGACTCCCGGAAGAACGAGAAAATCGTTGACTGGCAAACCGTCGAGTCGCATCAGCCCTTTCTCCAGCAGGTAATTGACAGCATCACAGGTGTTGTGATCGGTGATGGCGATGCCGTTTAAACCTTTGGCGCGTCCAGCCGCAATCAAATCTTCCGGGCTGGAAATGCCGTCGCCGGAAAAAAAAGAATGCGTGTGCAGATCGATATTAAGCGGCATGGCGACAGGTTTCAGAAATCGCTACACGAGCTCTTCAACAAGAATCCCTGTTTCGGCTTCGCTTTCTTTCTGAAGACGATTGAACTGATGATCGTACAGGCGGCGGTAGTATCCGGATTTGTCCAGCAATTCGGCGTGTGTGCCGATCTCCTTTATCCGGCCGGAATCCATCACAATGATTTGATCGGCCGACAAAACAGTGGAGAGTCGGTGAGCGATGGCGATTACCGTACGTCCCGCGGCCAGTTTTGCCAGCGCCTTTTGAATTTGCAGTTCGGATTCGGAATCGAGGGATGAAGTCGCTTCGTCGAGCAAAAGAATTGGCGCGTTTTTCAAAATAGCACGTGCGATGGCCAGCCGTTGCTGCTGGCCGCCAGACAGCAGGCAGCCTTTGTCGCCGATCACAGTTTGGTAGCCTTTTGGCTGAGCCATGATGAACTCGTGCGCGTAAGCGGCTTGCGCGGCCTGGTAAATTTGCTCCTGCGTCGCATCGAGCTGGCCGAACAGGATGTTGTTGAAGATGGTGTCGTGGAATAGGAACGTCTCCTGGGTGACTAGGCCGATCTGGTCGCGCAACGATTTTTGCGTAATCGAGCGCAGGTCCCGCCCGTCGATTTTCACTGGGCCGGAAGTCGGATCGTACAAGCGCAGGATCAGCGAGAGAATGGTAGTTTTGCCCGCGCCGCTGGCACCTACCAGCGCGTACGTTTTTCCAGGTTCAATGTGCAGAGTGACGTTCCCGATCGCATCCCTGTGAGTGTTTGCATAGCGGAACGTGACATTTTCAAAATCAATTCGACCCTCGGAGGACTTCAGGGCGACGGCATCTGGCGCGTCCTGCACAGTTGGTTTTGAATCGAGCATCGCGAAGATTGCACTCGTCGCGGCGATGGACCGCTGCATCACGATGTGGATCCGGCTTAACGTTTTAATCGGATCGTAAAGAATGAAAATTCCCGAGATCAGGCCAAAGAAACGGCCAACGCTCAGGTTTGCTGCATAAACGTAAAGCAACGCCATGCCGACGCCGATGGCGGCGATGATCTCGACCAGTGGGCCGACCGCTTCCATCGAGCGGATCATGCGCATCATCTGCGAAAACTGCATTTGATTACTGCGCTTGAACTCCTTTTCCTGGTAAGCCTCGCGCGCGAATGATTTGATGACGCGAATGCCGGCGAACGTTTCCTGCATCGTGACCACCATTTGCGCCATGCCTTCCTGTTCGCTCTGCACCGCTTTCTTGGCGCGCCGACCGTAAATGCGGAGCGGCAAAAGACATGTTGGAAAAAGAATCAAAGTGACCAGGGTGAACTTCCAATCCATCACAAGCAGCACGCTGATTGCGCCCACGATAGTGATGGGTTGTTTGAATACATCGCTGCTGACACTGGTCAAAGCCATCTGCATCATTCGGGTGTCGTTGGTGATGCGCGACATCAAAAATCCTGATCGCATCTTGTTAAAGAAGTCCATCGAATGGCGGACCATTTTGCTGAAGAGCTGTATCCGGATATCTGAGACGACTCTGTTGCTTACCCACTGCATGCAATAGGTGCTTCCGTAGGAACAGAGGCCGCGCACGGTCATGATCGCCGGAATGGCCAGACAGATCAGAACGATGGAATTGATCTTCGGTCCAGTATCTAGCGCGTGAAGATTCGAGCCTATGCCCATGGGCCTGGGGCCCGAACCTTGGAAAATCGTGCTGGTGACGCGGGCAATCGCCACCGGAAAAAGTGAATTCACTCCGCCGTAAGCAAGACCCAACGCCAGTCCCAGAATGAACCGCAATTTGTAGGGCTTGACGTAACCGTAAAGCCGCCGGTACGAGCCGGAAGCTTCACGTAGCGTTTGCCAGAGGGACTGCTTTTTCCTAGCCCGTTTTGCGCCGCTCATGAAGTGTGCGCCGTCGCACGCCGCGACAGCAGCGAATCCATAGCATTAATCACCGCTTCCGTCGAGATTTCGCTCATCGGGAAACGCGGACGAACTGGTACGAACTCAGTGACTGGCGTGTCTAATCTTCCCTGCAAGATCAGTGCCGGACTTTGCCTGGGCCGCCAATGGAACGGGTTCGTCGGCCCGAACAAAATCACCTGTGGCGTATGTGTCGCCGCTGCAAGATGCACGGGGGCCGAATCGACGGTTGTGAGCAGCTGCGACTGCGCAATCAACGCTGCCAACGTAAGCAAACCGGTCTTTCCCGAGATATCGATAATTTTTCGCCGTGTGCGCTTCGTAATCGCTGCGACATGCGCTTGCTCATCGGCGGATGGCCCGCTCGTTAAGACAAAATCGAAGTCGTTGTTTGGGCTGAATCGGTCAATGACTTCTGCCCATCGAGCAGCGTCCCACAGTTTTTCCCGGCGCGCCGAGCCGGGATGCAAAATTATGTAAGGCATTGTGATTTTCCAATCACGGCGAAGCACATCGGCTCTTTCGTGTGCCGTTCGTGGCAGGTCCAGCTGGGGAGCAGAAGGAGCAGCGCGAACGCCGATCGGCTCAAGCAAGGCCAGATTGTAGTCGATCGTGTGCATGTCGCGCACACGGACGCCAACAAGATCAGTGTAAATGCGGCCACGTGTCTTCGACTGCTGGCACACACGGTACGAGGCGACGCGTCTCCGCGCGCTCGATAGAAGCGTTAAAAAAGCCGAGCGATCGTTTCGCGTGAAGTCGATGCAGTAATCGAATCTCTTGCCGGCGATTGAAGAAAACATCCCAATGTCACGGAAATTTCGTCGTGCGACCAAAATACGATCGACATTGGCGATGGCCGGCAGTAGCTCGGTGCATTCGTTCGAAACCGCAAGTGTGAGGTGGGCATCCGGAAAACTCTCACGCAAAGCAGCAATCGCGGGCGTGGTCAAAATAAGGTCGCCGATTCGCTTGAGTTGCAGGAGAAGAATTTTCACAGGTCCTCTTGTTGTAGCGGCGCTCTCGAGCGCCCACGCGTCGGCGGTCACAGACCGCCGCTACAGTGAAATCATCGGGCTATCCGCATCGCTGTTTCGTATGCGTCCAGCAATCGTGTTCGAAAATGGTCCCAAGTAAAATTCCCGACCACGCGGCGTCGCGCCGCGCTGCCCATCTGCTCTACGATCTCCGGATGCCGATACAAATGCTCAAGCGCCGCCGCGATCGCGTCAACATTTCCCGGCTTCACGATGATGCCTTCAACTCCGTCGCGGACCACATCGCCTGCCTCGCGCGTGGTGATTTGAGGCAACGCGCACGCCGCCGCTTCATACGTAACTTTCGCGCTCCCTTCCCATTGCGAGGGGAAGACATGGATTGTTGCTTGACTGAGATAGTTCTCCGGTTCACGCACGAATCCGATCACGCGAATGTTGTCGCGCCAGTACTGCTTTAGAAATGGCTTCGCTTCATCATGCACGAAACCGATTAGCCACAGCTCGGCATCAGACAGGTTGAGGCGGTGCCATGCTGCGAGAACGTGTTGGATCCCTTTTCGTTTGATCAGTGCACCGGCAAAGGCAGCGCGAAATCTTGCCGGCCGCGGGCCTGGCTTGAAGCGTTCCACGTCTACTCCGCGCGGCAGATAGAACAGCTTTTCCTCTGGAAACCCACGTACGCGAAAGGTCTTCGCCGCCTTTTCGGACAGAACCAGCAAAAGATCAGCAAGTTCGTACTCTTGTATGAAACGCTTCCGCTGGAGCAGTAGTCGGTTTTTCCACCTCTCAAAACTGGAGCTATGCTCTGGCGCTGCTGCAATTTTCGGCTTCGTTACCTTCTCTTTGCCACCGTCGCGATGCCAGGTCGGGATCTCAACGATGGACGGGATGCCACGTCGTTTTGCAACTTTCAACGAGCGCAAGCAATCTCCCGACCAGCTATGAAACATATCGAAACGTCCGGTCGCCAGCTGGCGGGATGCAATCCAGTCGAGATACTTCTTCTTCGCGCCATAATAGTAAGGCCGTTCAAGAAACGAGATCAGGCGCACCGGATGCCACCGCAGAGAGTGGATGAATGAAGCGGGGATTTCCTTCTGCCGGTTATCATACGCGATTGCTTTGCCCAGAAAGCCCCCGCGATACGACGCGCGCAACGTTTCAAATGCGTCCGTGTCCAGTCCTGAGCCGCCGATCCGGGCAAAGATCGAATACAACAGACGCTTCGGTAGCGTACGCGCGACAGGCGCGCGGCAGACCACTGGCGCAGGAGCATTTAGGGTTTCACCCGGCATCGGGTTACAAGTATTCTGGCGAACCCGAAGTGTGTAAAGTGGCGTTCTGGACTTGCCGGTGACCGAAGTCCGAGCCCGCGATCACATCACGAAGCACGAATGAGGAACGCCGAATGAATCACGAAGTACGAATGACGCAAATGTTCGCGGCGGTTTCGCCTTTTCGGATTTCGTCACTCGGATTTCCTTCGTCCTTTGGCATTTGGTCTTCGGTTGAGTCCACATGGTCCAAACCAATCAGGTGAACTTAAGCACGACGGGAACGAAACTGAGGATCGCTTTGGTTCGCCGCGGTTATTCACAGACTGGCGGTGCAGAGGCGTATTTGAAACGACTGGGACATGGAATCGTAGCAGCCGGACACAACGTCCAACTTGTCGCTACAGATGAATGGCCTGAGGGCCAGTGGCCGTTTGGACCGATCAAGCGCCTGAGCGCGAGAACGGTAATCGGCTTTGCCGATGAGTTGGAACAAATTCGGCCGCAGCTTCGGTGCGATGTCTTGTTCAGCCTTGAGCGCGTCTGGAGCTGTGACGTTTACCGGGCAGGCGATGGAGTCCATCGCGCCTGGCTGGCACGCAGGAGAAAATTTGAGGTTCCGTTGAACCAATTTGTCCGCGCCGTTAGCCGAAAGCATCGCGATTTGTTGCGGTTGGAGGACTCGCTTTTTACTCGGCGCAAGGCCCAGCAGGTGATCGCCGCGTCGCAAATGGTTGCGAACGAGATCGTCGATCTTTACGGCTACCCCGCGGAGAGGATCGACCTCGTTCGTAACGGCGTCCCATTCGACCGGTTCCGGTTCGACCCTGAGCTTCGCGAAAAATCGCGCGCGGAATTGAACCTAAAGCAGGACCAGATAGCGTTGTTGTTTGCAGGCTCCGGGTGGGAGCGCAAAGGATTGCTGTTCGCGATCCAAGCGATGGCGCTCTGCAAGGACCGGAGAATCCGGCTGCTGGTAGCCGGTCGAGGAGACGCAAGTCCCTACAAAACGACGCGTCTGCGTTTCTGGCGCGAGGAGCCGGTGCAATTTCTTGGCGAAATTGCCGACCTCGTGCCCGTTTACGCGGCGGCGGACATGTTCATTTTGCCGACGATCTATGACGCGTTCTCCAACGCGTGCTTGGAAGCGCTTGCCTGCGGCTTGCCGGTGATCACAACGCGTTCCAACGGCTTTAGCGAAATTATCGAAGACGGTGTCCACGGATCGATTGTCGAAGATCCCGGCAATTTCATTGCTCTGCGCGACGCTATTCGCTTCTGGTCAGATTCTTCGCGGCGCACCACCGCGCACTCGGCGAACATGGACCGCGCATCGCAGTTCGATATTTCGAAGAATGCTGCGCAAACGCTTGAGATTTTAACGCGCGCCGCCTCGCGCTAACGCACGTGAGCGCTATCCGGCCAGCGCCGCATCCGCGTCGGGGAAAATCTGAAAGACCTGATCGAGCCGCGAGATTTCAAAGATAGAACGAACCGTTTCCTGCAATCCAGCCAGCATGAATTTGCCTCCATACCCTTCCACCTTTTGCATCGCTTGGATTAACGCGGCCAAACCGGCGCTGTCGATGTAACTCACGTCGGAAAGATCGACCACCACACGCTTCGGTTTTTTCTCGATCATTTCGTTGAGCGATGCGGTGAGGGAGGGAGAAACGTGCAGATCGATTTCGCCTTTGAGCGGCAGAACGTTGGAGCGGCTTTGACGCGTCGCTGGAGCGGATGAGGCGGGATCTTTTTTCATGTTATCATGCATTCGTTAATGGATCACCATCCGAGGGTGTCCATAATTGTTTCCACCTCCGAGAGATCATCAATCAGAAAATCCGGGTGATGATTTGCAAGCTCATCCCGGCTCCATCGGCCGGTTGCGACCGCGATCGTGCGGGCGCCGAGCGCTTTGCCGCAGGCGATGTCACGCGGCGTGTCGCCAATAACGTCGATCTCGGACGCTGCGAACTCGCGGCGATGCTTCTCTTCAGCGCGGGCGCGAGCGAATCGCCCAAGCTCGTTGCGATCGCGGTGATCATCAGCGAACGCGCCAAATTCGAAGAAATGCCAAACGCCATAGTGCTCGAGCTTAAGCCGCGCGCCGCGGGAGACATTTCCCGTAAGCAACGCCAGCACCACATGCGGGCGCGACTTGAGCCGTTCGAGCAACTCCAGTACGCCAGGCATGAGTTTGCCTTTCCGGCGCGGCAGTTCCTGCGAGAGAAAATGCACGTAGCTGTCCAGAAACGCGCTCACGTTTTCGTTAGTCGCGGCAATTCTGTGCTTGTTTAAGATACTTAGGACGATGCCCGAATCAGTCATGCCTGCGATTTCGATGTCCTGCAGATCATCGTTAATGCCGAAGCGCTCTTTAAAAGCGGCCTTAAGCGCTTGGACGCCCGCGCCGCCCGAATGGATCAACGTGCCGTCGATGTCGAAAAGCAAGAGGCGCTGTGGTGTTTTTGTCATGTCGCAAGAATGAGGAAACCCAAATGATGAATGACGAAGGAGTGACGAAGGTCAAATGACGAAATTTTCTTTAGCGAATACGTTTCGTTCTTGGGCTTCGTCATTCGGGCTTAGTTCGTCATTCGACATTCGTGCTTCGTCATTGCGGTGGCGACAATGTTTGAGCCCGAACTTTCCCCGGGTGGGGATGCCTCAAAGGGTTGGCGCGTGCATCATCAGCACGGCGATTATGCTCCCGAGAAAGACGAGGAGCACAATCCCGAGTCCGATAAGAATTCCGGTGCGTACCGGGTCGTTCTGCTGTTCCTGACGGCGGAATGGAGACGCGCTGAAGAAAAGAGGGTGCGCTGGACTGTCCGCCGCGAAATGAGCCTTGATTTCCTCAGGCTTGGGCAGTGGCTTCGATCCGCTGGCTTCGGAGGATTCGTACCGCGCCTCCGCTGCACCGAACCGAATTCGATCATCAAACCGCAGCACCGTTTCCGTCACAGGCTTGCCGTTCACGCGTGTGCCGTTGGTCGAATCGAGGTCCTTCAACCGATACGTGTCGCCTTCCAAAAGCAACTGCGCGTGGTGCGTCGAGATGGACGGGTCGTTGACGACGATCGTGTTATCCGGTCCGCGCCCGATCGTGATCGCCTCATCCACCAGCTCATGTGTAACGCCCGAAATGATCAGCTTTGGCATACCGCTGATTTTAATCGAATGAGTGGAATGGGACAAACAGGGCGGGCATACTGATTGACCACGCACAGCCACACTCGGATAGTGGCGCTTTCATGGCCATTGAGTTAACGCGCAATTTTTGCATCATCGCGCACATCGATCACGGCAAGACGACGTTGTCGGATCGGTTGTTGGAGCGGACGGGCACCATTCAAGAGCGCGAGAGGCAGGACCAGCTTCTTGATTCGATGGACTTGGAGCGGGAGCGGGGGATAACAATCAAAGCGCATCCGGTGATGATGCGCTATACGAGTAAAGACGGTGAGACGTATCGGCTGAACTTGCTCGACACGCCGGGGCACGTCGATTTCGCGTACGAAGTTTCGCGCAGTCTCGCCGCCTGCGAGGGCGCGCTGCTGGTGATTGATGCGGCGCAAGGCGTGGAAGCGCAAACGGTGGCGAATGTTCACCTCGCTCACAAACAAGGACTGACGATTGTTCCCATCATCAACAAAATCGATCTGCCGAATGCTGACGTGGCTTCGGTGCAACGGCAGTTGGAAGAAATCCTTGCGATTCCGGCGGAGGAAGCGATTCAGGCCAGCGCCAAGCTCGGGATTGGCATTGATGAAATTCTCGATGCGATCGTGAAGCGCATTCCGCCCCCGCAGTCGCTGCCAGATGCCACTTTGCGCGCTCTGGTTTTTGATTCCGTGTTTGACATTTATCGCGGCGTCATCGGCTATGTGCGCGTGGTTTCAGGAACGATGGAAGCAAATCACGCGATCATGTTGATGAGCAACAACGCGCGTTACGAGATCAAGGAAGTAGGCGTCTTTACCCCTAAAATGCGAGTCCAAGAACGCCTGAATCCCGGCGATGTTGGTTATTTCATCGCAAACATCAAATCAACCGCCGACATGAAGATCGGCGATACGATCACCGACCAGCGGCAAC
>DATFXC010000120.1:0-20277 GCA_035258625.1 Candidatus Udaeobacter sp.
TCACAAGATATTCGCTGAAGCCAACCCGCCGCTACGACGCGTCCGCGGGATTTTGGGGTGCTACTTAGGAGTCGATCCTCACTCCCTTGTTAGAGACGGAGGACCAAAATGATTGCAGCAGTTCCAGCTGCATGATCGCTACGCGCAGCTATGTTCCCGACGATGTCACGGAGCAGTGTCGAGGAAGGGCTATTCCTTTTCGACAGACACTTCGGTCGCCTTAATTATCGCAAAGACGGTATCGCCCTCTTTGAGATTCATCCGCTGCACCGAACCAGTTGTGATAATCGAGGTTACGCTTCCGGCCGCCGTGCGAATAACAACCTCAGACACAACTTTATCAGAAGTGATTTTCTCAATCGTGCCGGGTAAGCGATTTCGAATGCTTGTGCTCATAATAGTTAGATTTTAACAAAAGTTCCGAGAGGCTTATTCAGCATCTGAGTTATCTTCATCGAGCGCGCGAGGCTTCTTCGATGACGGCCGCGACCTCCTTTGGTTTTGAGATGTAAACGCAATGGCTTGCGCCTGAAACTTCCACCTTCTGGCTTTCGGCGCGAGCGGCATACCAGCGTTCGAGAGCAGGATTGATTGTTCTGTCCTTTGTGGGCACAATCATCCAGCTCGGCTTGTTTTTCCACGCAGGCGTCGTGATGGCTGCACTGAAATTGTCGGCGAAGTTAAGCACTTGCGATCTCGCCATGAAAGCGGCCTGTTCAGTGGGCAAGTCGGCCGCGAAGTACTCATGAAATTGTGCAGGATCGAGGTAGGTAAAACCGTCAGCCGTCTTTTTTATCGCAGTTGATTTGCTTAGATCACTTGGAAAACGCTTTCCGTCGCCAGCTTCGCTCTCTCCTGCATCAGGCATGTGGGCTGCGACGTAAACCAATGCCACAACCCTGGGATCGTTCGCGGCTTCACCATAGCTATTCGCGACAACAACGCACGGTCCGTCTTGCTGAGCGATCATGCGTTTCGTCGCAGCTACGTCTTCTTTGAAGGACGTCTCCGGCTCTTGAACGATGCTAACCGTGTATCCGTCCTTGACGAGAATGTCGTGAACGCCCTTCCAGCCCGAACCATCTGCCCAGGCACCGTGAACGAGAACAATGTTCCGTACGGGAGGAGCTTCTTTTTGCGCTGACACTGTGAAGCAGCTCAACAGCGGATGCGAGAATCTTCTCAGAAAATCTCGTATTGCAAAAGCGATTTCTGCCACGTCGGCGATCGTATGAGAGGATCAAGCCAGCAGCGCTGCTGCCCATCAAACTGCACCTCCCTATTACTGGTCAACAGCTCCGGAGTCAGTCTGTCGTAACACCACCTGCGACGAATCTTTGATGTCCGTGACGATCAGAAATCGCTGCGAAGGTGAAGAGGCATCCTTGCCTGCGAGCGCCTTCAGTGGACCGATCGCCTGAACGATGCCTGCTCCATCGGGATTTATTTTGAGGAGGGCAAGTGGCTCAAGTTTACCGAAGGGCGACTTATTGGATTCGGCCAGATAGACCTGATACTGAACCCCTGGAGAAAGTCCTTTCGCTGCGATCTGAACCAGATCCAGCAGACCAAGGGAATTCACTGCCACAGATGCCTGAGCATCTGGCAGTGCAGTTCCGTCTGCTTCCAAGTGCAAACGCGCTGTGTTGGCAGCAGCACCGAGTGGCATTAGATTTTCTGTGCCGGGGCCGCTCGGCACGGCGTTTGGCACATAGACTAAAGCCTGCGTGGTTTGGCCAATCGGAATGTTTGCGATGACCTTGTTAGTCATGGTGTCGATGGCGGCGCACTGTTCCCCGTTCTCTAATGCCACATAAACTCTCGAGCCATCGCCTGATGGCCAGATTCCATGCGGAAGCTCTCCGACCGGAATAGTCGCGACCAATTCCGGCGTCTCGCCTCTGCGGAACGCTTTCACTTCGTTCGTGCCGCCAATGGTCAGGTATGCGAATTTGCCGTTACGGTTGTTTGCGAAGTTCACGTGATTCGTGATCGGCCCAGTATCCAACACTGCCTTCTGGTCAAACGGTGGCTTCGCGCTGTAGATCTGCACTTTGCCAACGTCTTTCAACGTGATCCAGACTTCGTCATTTTCGGGGCTGACAGCGATGTCTGGTGAAAACGGACTTACTTGGAGCGTTCGTTTGATGATTTTATGCGACGCTACATCGATGACCGCGAGTTCCGGAGTGAAGCTGGAACACACGAAAGCATACTTGCCGTCCGGGCCGAACATGGTCATACCCGGACCGTTGGCCACCTCGATGCGGCGGGTTTCCTTCATCTGCGCAGGATCAATCACTGATACATAATTCTCGCCGCGCACAGTCACCCACAACTCACGCCCATTCGGAGTGAAGAACGCTTCATGCGGGGAACGGCCGACGTAAATAGTGCCTTTAACTTTGTTTGTCGCCGTGTCGATCAGCGTGACAGAGTTCGATCCCACCGAGACGACGGCCAGTGTTTTGCTATCGGGTGAATAACCCATTCCGTGGACGAGAAGTTGCCCTTTGTACAGCGGACTCAGCGCGCCGGGCACTGGATCGCCAAGTCTTATCACGCCAAGCAACTTGTTTTCGGACGGATCAATTACCGAAACCGTGTTTGAAGTTTGGTCGGCTGTGTAAACCCGATCACGAGGAGTGATGGGAATATCCTTTTTTGCCCAGGGCGCTTGTTGCGCGATGGCGCATGACGCCAGTAAATAGAAGAACCAAAACCAACGGATCATCTTCATCTTTGCTTTTCCTTTCCGGCGTCAGCAGCGGGCCTTTGGTTTTGTTCGGTCTGAGCACCTTGCTGCTGTTTCAGCCAACGCTGCATCAATTCGATTTCGAGCTGTTGGTCGGTGATGATCTCCTGTGCAAGTCTCCGCATTTGCGGATCCTTGCCGTACAAAAGCTGGGTCTTGGCCATGTCAATCGCCGCCTGATGGTGTGGAAGCATCAATCTGACAAAATCGACATCGCTGTTGCCGGATGACGCGATTGCTCCCATACCCATGTGCATCTTGTCCATGCTTGCAACCAGATCTGACCAGACAGGCTCGGTGCTCGGCTGATCGTCATTGGCATCGATACCTCCTTGAACGATCGCGCTGGCGGCGAAACTGCGCGCGACGAGAACCACTAGTAATTTGGTTAATGTCTTCATCGATTGTTAAATAATTTCAAACGCGACAGAGCTATTTGTCTCACTGGTTCCATTGCCAACGGTAGGATCTTGTAAGGGACGACTTGATCCGGCTGTTTGGCCAACTCCCCTTCCAAGCCGCGTCGCCATGCTACTCGCAATTCAGTATTGATATGAACAATATTGATCCCAGTGGCGATCGCCTTGCGTAAGTCCTCATCATCCGTTCCGGATCCGCCGTGCAGAGTTAGCGGAATTCGGGCAGCACTTTTGATTTGTGCGATCCTCTCGATATCCAAATGTTTCCTCGCCTCACCCTTTACCATGCTTCTAACCATGCCGTGCATGTTACCGACGGCTGGCGCCAAGATGTCGATGCCAGTCGCTTCGGCGAATCGTTTCGCTTCAGACGCACTTGTTAGACCTTTCGAGACGTCCAGAACCTTCTCGTGTATTTCAGAACCGGTCCCGATGTCGCCGATTTCTCCTTCTATCAAGATGGCCGGGTTGATCTTTTTGAGAGTTTCGACTCCGTCTTTGGTTTGGCGCACGTTTTCTTCGAACGGCAACGCAGAAAGATCGAAAACGATTGAATCAAACCCGGCCTCTGCGGCATCGATGGCCTTGCCCAATGAGTGAGTATGGTCCGCGTTGAGGAAGATTGGGAAATCGAATTCCTCGCGCAAACTTTGCACGAGAACCGCAACCTGACGGGTTCCAATAAATTCGCGTTCGCCCTCTGAGACACCAATTATAACTGGGACGTTTAGTTCCTGTGCAGCGGCGAACACCGCTTTGAACAAAACTAAATCAGCGACGTTAAAATGGCCGATCGCAACTCCGTTCTTCTGCGCCTCCTCCAAGCGGTCGCGTAACGTCTGCATATTAGCTAACTTGCTGGCTAGATTCCGACGAGAGTTTAAATAGCCCGCATAAACCCTACTCGTTTGGACTTGCTGCTTGCCTCGAAATTGTTCTTAGCACATCAGCCATCTTGTTTAGGACTGCCTGCGCGTTGTGTATTCCGTGTCGCCGTGCAATCCAGTTCGGCTCCTTGTAGGAAAGCCATGTTTTGCCCGATGTGTTCTGCCAAACAAGCGCCTTTAACGGGAGATCGATTCCGACTGTCTGGACTGACTGCATCAGCGGTGTCCCGCCGCGCGCGTTGCCGAAAATGATTAGCTCAGTCGGTGCCAACGTCAGTCCCACTTTCGCGGCGCCTGCGGCGTGATCAATCCGCGCAAACACCTCCATTCCGTTCGCTCGGATCTCCGCTTCCAGCCGATCCATCGTTTCCTTCGGCCCCAAATGGCTTGGCACAGTTGTTAACCCGTCCACGACAGGTGACGAATCAGACGCCAGCATAGACAAGCCTGGTAAAGAAATCGCCATTAATAACGAATCCGCCCCACTTTGCGTCTAAGTCAGCTGTTGGTTTGGCAGCTACAGCTTCATCTAGAGATTTGCCCTGCTTCTTTAGGTCAGCGACTTTTTCGCGAATCGCGACGAGCATGTCGCGGAATTCGATCAGCTGAGACTTGTTGCCGATCGGGCCGTGTCCCGGAATTACAATCGTCTCATCGTCAGCATTCGCGACGTTTGCTTCAGCTGCACGGATCATTCCACCGACGCTGCCGCCAGTTGAATAATCGATGAATGGGTACTCGCCGTTCCAAAAAGTATCGGCTACGTCGATCACGTTAGCTTCCTGGAACTCGACTGAGACATCCGAGTCCGTATGCGAAGGTCCATAGCACTTCAGCGCCAGCGTCGTTCCGTTGAGATGAAGAGTCTCGTCAGCAGTAATGAGCTTTGTAGGCAAAGCACCAACTGGCGCTGGCGGGAATGTGAAATTCCAGTCTTCAACGCGAGTGCTGACCGAAAGATGTTTGCGTGTGTTTTCGTGGGCAGTGATTTCGGCGCCTATTGAATGCAGCCATTCATTGCCGTCAGTGTGATCGAAATGCCAGTGCGAGTTGATCAGATGCCTAACTGGATCATCGCTAAGATGCGAAAGTGTGTGCTCTACTTGCGGGCGCGAAATTCCGGCGTCGACAAGCACTTTGCCATCGCGGCCGGTGAGCACAGTTATGTTTCCTCCCGAACCTTCAAGAACGCTAACGTTACGCCGAAGATTGTGAACGTTGATTTTCCCACCGGCAGCAGCATTTCGGATCGTGATGACGGGACTTTCCGGTGCAGCCGCGGCAGTAGCTTTCATGTCACTTAGCTCTTGAGGAACGCGAGCAGGTCGGCATTGATGACACGTGCTTGCGTTGTTATCATGCCGTGCGGGTAATCCTTGTACGTCTTCAACGTGCCGTTCTTGAGGAGCTTGGCTGAGAGTGGACCGGCGGCCTGATAGGGCACGATCTGGTCGTCCTCGCTATGCATGACCAGGACCGGTATCGAGATCTTCTTTAGATCCTCGGTGAAGTCGGTTTGTGAGAACGCGACGATGCCGTCGTAACCCGCCTTGGCGCCGCCCATCATGCCCTGGCGCCACCAATTCCAAACGATAGGCTCGATCGTTTTCACGCCGGGACGGTTGAAGCCGTAGAATGGACCAGCCGGCAGGTCGTAATAGAACTTGGCCCGGTTGGCGAAGAGTTGCGCCTGGAGATCATCGAACGCCGATTTGGGCAGACCTAACCGATTGGCTGGGGTCTTCACCATGAGGGGCGGCACGGCGCTGATGATCGCCGCCTTCGCTACGTTTTTATCGCCGTGGCGGGCGAGATAGCGCACCACCTCGCCGCCGCCGGTCGAATGTCCGATGTGAATCGCATTTTTCAGTTTTAGATGATCGCTGACCGCCTTGAGATCATCGGCATAGTGATCCATGTCGTGGCCGTCGCCTACCTGCGTCGAACGACCGTGCCCGCGCCGGTCATGGGCGATGACTCGATACCCTTTGGAGAGGAAGAACAGCATTTGCGGGTCCCAGTCGTCCGCTGAGAGCGGCCAACCATGGCTGAACACGATCGGCTGTCCTTTGCCCCAGTCTTTGTAGTAGATCTCGATATTTTCTCCATTCTCTTTCCCAGCAGTTACGTATGGCATGAGGTGTTTTCCTTTCGATTATGCTTGTTTGTTAGGCACTCGCTTAACGTAGACCACCTGCGATCAACAGCGTTTCGCCGGTGATCCATTTTGAATCGTCTGAAGCGAAGAATACCGCAGCAGGTGCGATATCGTCGGTTTCACCAACTCGACCCAGTGGAGTCAGCGATTCAAACATATTTCGCATATCCCCTTCGCTGTAACCGCCGGCTACTACTCCTTCTGTTACCACCATGCCGGGATTAATAGAGTTCACCCGGATTTTGCGTGGACCGAGCTCCTTCGCCAACGTGCGGGTGATCGCATCAACCGCGCCCTTTGTGGCGTTGTAAATCACGCCGGTCGGAGGAGTCAGAGAGCTGGCGAGCGAACCGACGTTAATAATGCTCCCGCCTTCGGGATTGAAATGCTTGAGAGCCTCCTGAGTGACGAGCAGGATTCCGAGAACGTTAGTGTCAAACATTCGGTGAAATTGCTTCTCGCTGATTTCTTCCAGCGGCATGAATTCGTAAACGCCGGCGTTGTTAACGAGAAGATCAATTCTGCCGAAAGCTTTCTCGGCTTCGGCGAAGAGCCGCTCGACTTCTGACTTGTTTGACACGCTGCCCTGGATCGCGATCGCTTTGCCACCGCGCTTACTGATCTCGTCTACGACGCGGTCCGCGTCGTGTTTTGCGGACGCGTAGTTAACAATTACAGCTGCCCCTTGTGCCGCGAACTCTTTCGCGATTCCCGCGCCGATTCCCTTCGACCCTCCCGTTACCACTGCGACTTTTCCGTTCAGTTTTCCGTTTTTCATTTTGTTCCTTTTAGCTTTGTTTCATTGACTTGAGTCATCCTGCGATGAAGCCTCCATCGACTACCAGCGACGTGCCGGTCGTGAATTTCGCGGCGTCGGAGCAAAGGTAGAGAACCGCCGCGGCGATCTCTTCGCTCGCGCCGACCCGCCCGACCGGAACGATCGAAACGATCTGATCACGCAAGTCATCCCCGGCGAAACGATCGAACATTTCGGTAGCGATCACTCCTGGAGCAATCGCGTTGATGCGGATGTTTTGCTTCGCGAATTCAAGCGCGATCGATTTTGTCAGGCCTTCGACCGCGTGTTTGGAAGCGATGTAGACGCTTACTTGCGCGAGGCCGACGTGACCGGCTACGCTCGAAGTGTTGACGATGGCGCCGCCACCGTTCTTGAGCATGACTGGAATTTCGTGGCGCATTGAATTGGGGACGCCCCACACGTTGATGTCGAAGATGCGTCGATATTCCGCTTCAGTTGCCTGATCAAGCGTGCCCTTCCATTCAACACCGGCATTGTTAAACGCGATGTCGAGTCGACCGAATTTGTCGACCGCAAAGTTTACCATCGCTTTCACGTCCGCCTCTTTGGCGACATCAGCGCGTACAAATGCTGCCTCGCCGCCTAGTTTTTTAATTTCGGCGACAACTTGCGCGCCCTCCTTTTCGCGGCGGCCGCTTAGAACTACCTTCGCGCCGGCCCGAGCGAACGCGATCGCCGTCGCTTTGCCGATGCCGGACGTTCCTCCGGTCACCAGCGCGACTTTACCTTTGAATGTACTGTTGTTGTTCATTGTGTTCCTTTCATTGCTCCAGAGGGATCAAAAGCTAGTTGGATAGATTTTAAGTTATCGTTCGCCTTCACATTGGCTCGTAGTTCTCATCGGGTCCCAACTAAGCCATCGACAACGGCACGCGATTTCCATTCGAAGGCGCGTTCAATTAACTCCGCAGCCAGATCAAGTCCACGAGTTCGTGCAATTGCAGCCTGAAATTTTCTCGCCTTTTCGCGATACTGCGGATTTTCCAATACCTGCTCAATCAGCCGTCGGACGCGCTCGACAGACAGATGTTCAATTTCCAGGATTTCGCCGACTCCATGATACGCACTACGGGCAGCAACACCGGGTTGATCATAGCCGATCGGAATTGCTACCATGGGAACCCCGTTGGCTAACGCTTCAAGCACTGTGTTTAGACCCGCATGCGTGATGCACAGCGATGCACGCTTCAGCAATTGAATCTGAGGAGCTGTGCCAACAACGATTACATTCTTCGGCAGTGTCCCAAGAGTCTCCGGTTTGATGTTTCGACCTATCGCTAGTACAACTTGAATTTCGGGCAGCAAACGCAGCGCCAGAAGCATAGTCCGGTAGATATTCTCCGAGCCGTTCACTAGCGTACCCATCGACGCGTAAACCAATGGTTTTCCATCAAGCTTCCCCCACGGAAACGCTACCGCTTCTCTTCCATCGTCGTCATGAAAAGGACCAGCGTATTGAAAGTGAGACGGCCAGGGAATTCCAGGGAAATCGAATTCGCGTGGCGTCTGTGTAATGACAGCTAGTTTGGAAATCGTGGCAGCGGGATTGTTCCAGTCGATCCTTAGTCCGACCTGCTCAGCATAAGACTTAGCGAGTGGAACGATTGGCGCAAAGATCTCGCCAGCTGCTTTGAGTCCTTCTCGATTTCGGTCGCGGGCAGTTGTCGTAGTCTCATGCGGCCAACTAAAGAAGAATGGCGGCGTTGAACCTGAGAAATCGAGAGGCAGTCCGGTAGAAATTTGCGCATAAGGCATGTCCAGGCTTAGCGGAACAAGTTCCAGGTAAGTATGAATAACATCAATGACCAATGCTTCTACGCCTGTTTGTGCAACCTTCCATGGTAGCTCTCGCGAGGCGGCGGTAAATAGACCCGCATTCTTGTCGCGCACGCTTTGACGCGCCGCTTCCAAGCCATGCAGTTTCGATATAGGTGCGTAAAGTTTGGCAATGGAACCTGCCGGATATTCTTCCTCACAAAAAGGTACGAACGCCAAATCCGCGGCTCGCGCGAACGGGTCTACGTCCGGAACGCCGATAACTGCAATCTCGTGTCCGCGCGACTGAAGCTTGCGACCTAGCGCAGTCATCGGATTTAAGTGACCGACAAACGGCATACTGATAAGACCAATTTTCACAGGCTATAATGAGTCAGACGTGTTCATGAGCAGGCCGATGTGAGTGAAGTAGTTCAGCGCGCTAAAGAGCACTAGCAAGACGCCCACAACAAACCAGGAATAGCGGATAACACTTAGTACTTTGCGATTCCAGTTCGTTATGATGGATGGTAACAGAAGCGCGCCAAGCGATATCAAGCCCCACACGAACGCCAAAAAGATAGGTTCCACCCAACTATCGCTGAAGTAACCGCTGACGGGTTCCTGCGGTGGAGCGTGCCCAAGCTGGTAATACAAAATCGCGATGGTGACTGACGCCATCATCAGTCCAGTCGCAAAAATCCAAAGAGAAACGGGCCGAAGCACGCCTGCGATGTAGGCCGATGCTTCAGCGGATTTGTCATTTTCCTCTCCAAGGTCATCGAAAACTTCGCGTTTCCGCCACATGAACAGCGAGGCGGCCCCAAGCAATACCCCAAAGGCCAAAGCCGGCTCGCCCATCATGATGTTTGCATGAAGCACCTTGGTGTACGGCCACATAATCGAGATAGCCAGGCCCAAGACGATCTGGATGAAGCCTGTGATGCCAAAGGCGAGTGCAAAACCTTCCGACTGCACCTTTTCCCCATTCGTGAATTGATTGAGCAATTTAACAACGAGGAGTAGACCAACGCCGGCTGCCAATCCCACAATGGTGTTATATAGGATCATCGATCTCTCCGGCTTTCCTTACGTCAAGGCGAGAATTTGGTGATGGTTTATGGTATGGCTTCTTGCGGTCATAATCGTGCCGGCAAACCCATTTTCGTAAGCAGGTCGTGGTAGCGAGGGTCGTGACGCACGCCTTGCATTAACGGGTCAATCCTGAGGCTCAGCAAGCCGGTGTCATGATTGTTGAGGGAAACTTGTAACCATTCGAAAGCCTTGTCCTTTTCGCCGCGCCAGGCATAGACCTCGGCGATCTGGTACGCCATGACGTCTCTGTCCCTGACGATCAGCTCAGCGAGAGCGGCGTCGGCCGCCGGCCGATCCTGGCGCGCACAATGCGCCAGAGCGAGTTCAAAACGCCGGTAGCGTTCGTTAGGTTCGAGCTCAGCTTCGCGCAGGGCCGCGTCGCCATCACCACGCTCAATCGCCACAAACACCTGCCATCGATGACTCCCGGCGGCAGTTGGCTGCAACTCGACGGCCTTCCGCGCTGAAGCATCTGCCTCATCGAGTTTTCCCTGAACAAAAAGGAGGCGAGCCAGGCTTTGCCTGGCTTGATAAGCCAGTGGGTCGTGTTCAATCGCTTGTTGTGCGAGCTTCTCTGCCTCTTCAAATTGACCGAGATAAACCACCACTGGTGCCAATAGATCGTTCGCGGTCGGGTTCCATGGTGCGAGTTGCTGCGCACGACGAAGTTCAGCCAATCCCTCGTCGAATCTCCATTCGGCAAAGAAACGCACCCAGCCGAGCGCCGCATGCGCCTCCGCAAGCCTGGGTTCGAGGGCCACAGCCCTTTCGGCATCGCTGGCTGCCTTTGACCATGCTTCTTTTTGCTTCTCGCTGCTTAGATCGCCAATCCAAGTGCACGCTTCCGAGCTCTCGGCATAAGCCAGTGCGTACTTGGGATCCAGATGAGTGGCTTGATCGAAGAAACTGATCGCCTTGAGATAGCCTTCGAAGTCCCGTCGCTGGAAATAAAAATGACCCTGGAGATACGCATTATGTGCTTCCACACTTTTGGTCGCAACGTTTTTCGCTGAGTCGTCCTCTGTGCCGAGCAATGTCAGCTCCAATGATTTCGCAACGGCCCTGGCAATTTCGGCCTGAACAGCGAAGATGTCCTTAAGTTCGCGATCGAAGGTCCCTGACCATAGCTCGCTTCCATCCGCGGCGTTAACCAGCTCAGCAACTATCCGCACATGCCCACCATTTTTTCGCACTGTGCCTTCCAGCAGCGTGCTGACACCTAGCTTTTCACCGATGCTCTTGCTATCCTCTTTCTGGCCCTTAAAACGGAACGAAGAGCTTCGGCCGATTACCTTGAGCCCCTTCACCTGAGCAAGAGCAGCAATTAATTCTTCCGAGAGTCCGTCAGAGAAATACTCGTCGTCAGGGCCACCGCTTTCGTTAAGGAGCGGCAGGACTGCGACCGATTTTTGAGATGGTGTCGAGTCATCAGTAACCCGCGACAGAAAGATCGGCTTGCTACGACTAAGGTGAACCAAGGGCACGCCCGCTGCTAGTATGGCGACGCTAATAATAAGGGCCAGGAACCTCCGCGTGCTCCATCGTGGGATGTGCTCATTCGGCCGAATTTCATCGTCACGCTTGAGGCCTTCTGGCGTCATTTCAAAAGCCCAGGCAATCGTTAAAGCGATTGGAAAACCGAGGATAGCAGTCAAGACGATAAGCCTGACTATCCAGCTCGGAATCTCGAAGAATGGAAAAACCTGCGTGGCGATTTGGACCAAAAGCCATGCCGCAACGCCGTAAGCGATTGCCGCTCTATAGACGTGGCGCCGTTTCAGTTCGGCAAAAAAGTTTCGCGGGTCCATTCCTTCCCAACCACGCCGTTTCTCCTTGGCTACAACAATGGGCGTGGAAAAATCTCGTTCGGCAGTTTCGTTCATGCATTCCGTGTCAGCAGGGGAACTCTTCAGATTCCCAATTGCCAAGGATCGGAGTTCTAGCGGAGTTACTTGGACTCGTCAGGCAGCTGGCTGGTATTCGTATGGGGAGGGAACACCGAGCAGTTTTGCGAGGCGGGATTCATAAATTTCGCAAGTCGGGCAACTGCCGTCGGGGTCGACCCATTCGGGATGTTCTCTGAGCAATGCTTCATGTATCTGTTGCTGAAGTTGAACGTATGCCCGCACCTCGTGAGGAACGGATAGAGAAGTGTCCGTTTTCATGATCAACAGCATCGGCGACAGAGAACGAGCGGCGATTGCGCGTGAGTGGGGTTTTGGAGTACTCCACGGGAGGTGATTCCGACTGCCACTTTAGAGAGAGGAATCGTCAGGGGGCAGTTGGTGTGCGCCGCTCACGATCTCCTGATGGTTTAACTGGGGTTTGCCCTCGGACAGGCCAAGCGACCGAGGCGCGTCGGGTCATAAAGTCCGGGTTACACCAATTCAACGCGCCACACCCATTGATGGTCAGCAACGACGAAAAGCGCGCAAGCGGTTTCTATGGTTTACTCATGCCGAAGCCGCATGTTTCGCCGGCTTCGGGATCTTAAATCCTTCAATCTGTTTCTTGATTTCGTTTGCGAACGCCGCCGCGCCGGCGCCGTTTATGACTCGGTGGTCGAATGTGAGCGAGAGGGTGACGACTTCGGCGCTCTCGTTTTTATTTTTGTTGAGAATGAATTCCCGGTGCGCGGTCCCAACGAACAGCGTACCGACTGATGGGGGCACAACAATGGGCGCGCCGGCCTTCACTTCAAACGCGCCGAGACTTGTTATTACGACCGGCGCATTCATTGCGTCAACGCGACCACCTCGTGTCGCGGCGACTGTCTCGTTGTAGGTACTGACGAACTCCGGCCAGTTCTTTTGATTTGCATTTGCGATCACGGCTGTTGCGAGGCGATCGCCTTCCAGGGCGACAGCAATACCCAGATCGAAATTGTCATTCTGGACAATCTGATCGTCTTCGAGAATCAACCGGCGAAACGGCGCATGTTTTTCCATCGCGCGTACAACCGCCCACGCAATCATCACGGAAGGGGAGGGAGCCTGCGTGGGGTCTGTCTTTTTCACTGCCTGGCGTGCTTCCTGAATCGCGTCCCAGCGAGCGTCGATTTGGAGGTTGGCAGGAATGACGCGATTTAGTTTCCGGGTGATAGTCGGGGAAAGCGCAGGCTCGATATTGTAGTGGCGGGCGTGTCGCCCGCGGTCACCAGGTTCTGCAGCCGCCACAGCTGCCGCTACAGTTCCTCGGTCTGATGATTCTTTTGCTACCGCTTCAAACTGTTCCGCGAACGCCGGCTCGCTTGTGACAATCGTACCCAATTCCTGGCCGATCTCGACCGTATCGCCGACCTTCGTTTTCCATTCACCCATCACTCCGGCGAATGATGATTGAATCGGATAAACCGCTTTATCGGTTTCGACCTCGCACAATTCATCATCGAGCTGGATTGATTCTCCAGGTTTTTTAAGAAGCGAAACTATTTTCGCATTTCGAATCCCTTCGCCCATCACAGGAACGGTGATGCTTTGGACGTATTGTCTAACGACGCCTGCTGTAGCCGCGGGCGTTGACTTCGGCAGGGCAAATTCGAGTTTTGGTGCGGCGCGACCGGAATCAGGGATTCCGGCTACAGATGCGCGTTCATGTTTTGTCGCAATCGAACGGCGAATTGCCGAGGCAACCCGCTCCACATCCGGCAACGCCGCATACTCGTAAATTGGATTGTAACCGATCACCACGTTTGGTTTGCTGACGAGAATGGGTGGGCTGAACAATTCGTTCCAAAGCTCGGGCCTGCCAGTGATGTGAGAAATAATCATCTGACCCACACTGCAATTCTCGGTGTCTTCCTGAACCACAACGAGCCGGCGAGTTTTGCGCACGGATTCTTCAATCGTGGCAGAGTCCCACGGCGCAACTGAGCGTAGATCGATCAGCTCAGCGCTGATTTCATTGCCGATCGTGTCCAGCGCTTCCAGCGATTTCTCAATCGTGTTTCCCCAAGCCACGACCGTCACATCGGAGCCATCGCGCACCTTGCGCGCTTTTCCCAGCGGAACAGCGCGGATCGGCTCCGTGTATTCGTGCTCCACCCAAAGCAGATGTTTTGGAACCAGGTAAATCACCGGGTCCTCGCACTGCATCGCTGTCCAGAGCAGTCCGGCGGCGTCCGCGGGCGTGCTCGGAACCACAATGTTTAGACCAGGATAATGAGCGAGCGCAGATTCGTTTGTCTGGCTATGCCACAAACTGCCGCCGGGTAGGTAGGCACCATACGGTGCATAAATCACTGCCGGACATTTCCAATTGCCAAATGATCGCCAGCGCAGCGTCGAGATGTTGGTGACAAGCTGATTGAACCCGGGATAAATAAAATCGATGAATTGCAACTCGAATACCGGGCGCTTTCCGTACGCACCTAGTCCGCAGGCGACACCCAGAATGGTGGATTCAGCGAGCGGCGAGTTGAAAACCTGCTTCGGGAACTCAGTTGAAAGCTTTTGCGTCAGACGAAATACACCGCCTTTTGGATCTTCGATGTCTTCGCCGAAGAGAATCCTTCCAGCGTCTTCTTGCAGACCCGCACGCAAAGTTTTGTTCACAGTATCGCCAATGCGGTATTTGCCGGCTGGAAGGATTTCTTTCTCGATCTTTGGCGGCGGTCTTGTGACGTTGGCCAGTAGCTCGTTAGGCGATGGATCTTCAGCTTTTTCGGCCTCGGTGTATTCGCGGCGAACGCGCTCCTTGATTTCGTTGTCCAACTCGGCGTATTGCTGCTCGCTGATTACGCCTGCTTTAATCAGTTGGTCTTTCCAGCACTTAAGTGGATCGAATTTCTCGAGCTCCTCCAATTCCTCGCCACTGCGATAAAGTTTCTGGTCGTCGGAACTGGTGTGACTCGACAGGCGCTCCATCTTGATCCAGAAAAAGAACGGCCCGCCGCCGGCGCGAATTTTCTCGAACGCTTCGGCAGTAGCGTCGTAAACCTGCTGGACGTCTTGCCCTTCGATGTGACGCCAGTTGTCCTGCTCAAGAATGTTTAAGGCGAGCGGATTCGTCTTCCGCGTAGGCATGCTGATGCCGTACGCGTTGTCTTCGACGAGAAAGAGCAGGGGCAGTTTCTTCTCCTTGGCAAAACAGATCGCCTCGAAAAAATCTCCCTGACGCGCGGCGGCATCGCCGATGGTAGTGACGACAAGATTTTTCTTTGCATCAAGCTTAATGCCCCATGCAATTCCGCATGCAGGAAGAAGCTGCGAACCGGTCGGCGTGGGCACACTCCAGATGTGCAGGTCTGCATTGCTGTAATGCGAGGGCATTTGGCGGCCACCACTGCCGGTGTTGCGTTTGGCAAAGTATTCCAAGCCGAGCTGGCGAGTGGTCATGCCACGCCCGAGCACGAGCCCGCGGTCTCGATAATACGAAACGATGTAATCATCCGGCTCCATCTGGATGGAGACCGCCGCCAGCGCTTCGTGGCCCATCCCCGAAACATGAAAATGTCCCTTGCCCTGACGAATCAAATTCTGTTCACGCAAATCCGCATGGCGACTCTCCAGAATGGTTGTTAAGAGCCGCAGCTTATCGTCTTTGCTAAGGGCAGGCATACGGTTGACTTTACATCTCACTTCTTGATCGACAATCGCGCGAACTTGCCTCGCATAAGAAAACTGCATGGATTCGACAACAACAAAATCATGGCGGAGTGGGGGAGTGATCGAACGTTACCGCGAATTTCTACCAGTCTCTGCTGCAATACCGGTCATCTCGCTGGGCGAGGGAGACACGCCGCTGATTCATTGTCCGCGATTGAGCAAACGAGTTGGCCGCGGCTGTGAAGTGTTTGTAAAAAATGAAGGGGTGAACCCCACTGGGTCGTTCAAAGATCGCGGCATGACCGTGGCGGTGTCGAACGCGATTGAGCGCGGGATGAAAGCGCTCATCTGCGCTTCGACAGGAAACACTTCAGCATCAGCCGCTGCGTACGCAGCGCGAGCGGGAATTTCGTGCGTGGTGATATTACCTGCGGGAAAGATCGCGACGGGAAAATTGCTTCAGGCGTTCGCGTACGGAGCGAAAATTGTGGCGATTGATGGCAATTTCGATGACGCGTTGCGGATCGTCCGGGAGCTTGGCGAAAGCGGTGATTTTACGGTCGTGAATTCGATAAATCCGGATCGGATCGCCGGCCAAAGGACCGCCGCATTCGAGATTGTCGATGAAATGAGCGAGGCGCCTGATTTTCATTTGCTGCCTGTAGGCAATGCCGGAAACATCACCGCGTACTGGGCAGGTTACCGGGAGTTTCGAGAGCATGAACGATCAACAAAATTGCCCACAATGATTGGCTTTCAAGCAGCGGGCGCGGCGCCGATTTTCTACGACCGCATAATCGACCAACCGGAAACGATCGCCTCAGCGATTAGAATAGGAAATCCAGCGAGCTGGAAACAGGCGCGCGCAGCCATCATGGAATCGCGCGGCGCGATCGACGTGGTGAGCGACGACGAGATTCTGGCAACGCAGAGTTGGCTGGCAGCGCACGAAGGAATTTTTGTCGAACCGGCTAGCGCGGCTTCAATTGCCGGCCTTTTTAAGTGCTGTGATTCAGGCGACGCGGCATACTCGTTTAATAATATTCCGGAAGCGAGCCGGATCGTTTGCACGGTGACCGGGCATGGCTTGAAAGATCCCGATGTGGTTTTTAAGCGAATGAGAGAATTTCAGCCGGTCGCCCCCACGTCTACCGATGTGCGACGCGCAATTGCGCTATAGCCAGGTTCAAAAAGGGTCGCGGTTGGTGCTCTGTTCGGTTTAATCTCCATTCTGAAACATGCGCCTGGTGGTTCAAAAATATGGCGGCACTTCCGTTGGAACACCGGAACGAATTCATAACGTGGCGCAGCGAATCATTGAGACGCAGCGCCAGGGTTGCCGGGTTGTGGCCGTCGTATCCGCGATGGCCGGAGTAACTGATGATTTGCTCCGGCTCGCACACGCTGTCTCGCCGCAGCCAACCAAACGCGAACTCGACCGTCTGCTTGCAACCGGCGAGCGGGCCGCCGCTGCCTTAACCGCGGTGGCGGTAAACGCACTCGGCGGAACGGCAGTCTCCCTGACCGGCGCGCAAGCGGGAATCTTAACTGACCGCAACTACACGAGGGCGCGAATCGCGAACATCAGTCCAAAGCAGATTCATGAACTGCTTGCGGACGATTACATCGTCATCGTTGCTGGTTTTCAGGGGCAGACCGTGGAAGGAGAAACGACCACGCTTGGCAGGGGCGGCTCGGACCTGACGGCAATTGCCTTAGCCGGAGCGCTAAACGCCGACGCCTGCCAGATCTTCACCGATGTAGATGGCGTTTTCACCTGCGATCCGCGAATTGTCAAAGAAGCGGAAAAACTCGATGAAGTGGCTTATGACGAGCTACTTGAGATGTCCGGAAGTGGTGCAAAGGTGATGCAGTCCCGCGCAGTGGAATTCGCCAAGAAATTCGGGGTCGAATTTGAGGTGCGATCGAGCTTTAAGTCCGGAACCGGAACGCTCACAAAGGAGGAAACCCCCAGCATGGAAGATATCGTAATTCGGGGGATCAGTCTGGAGCGGCATCAGGCGAAGCTCAGTATCGCCGGCGTACGTGATGAACCGGGAATTGCCGCTCGGATTTTTTCGGATATCGGCGCAGCGCACATCATTGTTGACATGATTGTGCAGAACGCGTCGATCGACGGGACCACCGACATCTCTTTCACAATTCACGAAGACGAACTGGAGAACGCACGTACAATCCTGATGCCGGTGCTGGGCGAGCTCGGCGCAAAACGCTTAAACACCGCGAGCAGCGTCGCCAAATTGAGCGTAGTCGGCATTGGAATGCGATCCCATTCAGGGGTCGCAGCGCGGATGTTCGAATGCCTGGGCCGCGCTGGAATCAATATCCAAATGGTCTCCACTTCCGAGATAAAAATCGCGGTCATTATTGACGAAAAGGAAGCAGAGCGCGCGGCCCGATTGATTCACGCTGAGTTTCGCCTCGGCCGACTGCTGCCCGCTGGTGCCGCGACACATCCGCTTGCCTGAATGAGCTAAGGATTGCGCACGGGATCGACGTAAAATGCTTGGGTACCTTCAATCTGCATTTTGTAACCGAAGATGCCGTGAATGACCACAGCTGCCGGGTGATCTGGATTTTTGGGGCGAAAACGGTCGTCAGCGTTGGCTTGTTTCCAAACGGTGCCGTCTTCCAATCGAATCACTGTCCTGCCGGTCAGCCCGTAAAAGGAACCGTCGACTCGGCTCACGAGCACATCCATTTTGGTGCGCTCAGCGCGCGCCGTAGCTTTCTTTTCGGCGGCTTGTTCGGTGACCTGTCGGTAACCTTGCAGCCAGGCATCAAGCCTTTGCAGCTCGTCGGCCGAAAGCTTGTCCAAGCCTGCGGCCTTGAATTCTTCTGGGCTCATCATCTCCTTAATGCTACCTGAGATCTCTGGCTGCGCTGCACGCGCTGATTCAACACAGCCCCAAGTCAAACAAACGCCGGCCGCCAGGCAGACGATGAGAAAATTCCGCGAAGTATTCATAAGTAGGGCTAAACGAAAGCTCGCCGATGCTATGTGCCAAGCGAGACGGCGTCAAGGCAGGGAATCGCGGCCCAGATGGCTCAGTGTCAGGATTTCCTAGCGAGCAGCCTAAAAGCCCCCACAACATCAGACAATATATGTCATATAAAATCGCTATGCTGCGAGTCAGAGGTTGTAGTCATCGGGCACTAGATCGCGGCCCCGCCAGTGGTTCGCTGGATCGCTTGGTTAGATGAACTCCTATCGTTCGGCTCTGCGGCCATCCTCAGCATCATTTTATCGGACGAAGCATAACGACCGAGTCTTTGTCCCCAACTTCCCGCTCATAGACCTTCCAGCCGTTCTTTTCGTAAAGCGGCGCGGTTGCGCCGAGGCAATCGATATACAAGCCTTTCACGTCAGCCCTTGTGGCGATGGCTGCCGCCTCTTGGAGCATGGCCGAAGCGATGCCACGGTGGCGCATCTCCGGCTTAACAAACACCGCGGCTACCCATGGTGAATACTGCGGTCGGTGCACACAGTCGTTCTGGATGACGGAGCAGCTGCCCACAGGAATCCCCCCGACAAGTGCAACTACCGTATACGGAACCTTGTCCTTTTCCGTGTGGGTGCGCAGCCAGGCGAACACAACTTCAGCGGAGTCACAGCGCCGACTCCACCACTGACAGAAGATCCAGTTCCCAACTGCTTCCAGGTGCTGCAGGCACTCCGAGAGTTGTTGCACTTGGCATGTCATCGCCGGTGCTCTAGTTTGCCGAACTAGATTTAGACGGCAAATTGTCATCTATTTCTGCCGCCATACAGGCAGTTTGTCGAAAAAGACGGCAGAACGTCAACGCGATTCTGGGGCAAAACTCGCGCCCGAAAAATTTCCGTAAAAAACTATATGTCAGACAAAATCGCGCGCGGCCGACTCGGGCTAAGAAGCGGATGGCTATCTTCGAGGCTCATACTGCATCGCCACCGCCCCCGAGGCGAACTCCAGCCGGTTCACGAGCTTCAAGTCGACATACTTGGATAGCCCCGCGAACAACGTCGGCCCGTGGCCCGCGAGCCTGGGCTGCACCACGAACTCGTACTCATCGATCAATCCCAGCTCCGCCAACGCCAGCGGGAGCTTCACGCCTCCTACGAACAGTCCCTTACCCGACTCCTGCTTGAGCTGCTGCACGGCCTTCCCCAGATCCCCGCGCACGAGCTCCGCGTTCCAATCGACCCGGTCCAGGGTGCTCGACACGACGTACTTCTTTGCCGCGTGGATTCTCTGGGCAAAAGGAACCATCCAATCCGCCATCCATTCGGGCTTCGCTCCCGTCTCCGCCACTGGCCGCCACGCGGCCTCCATCATTTCGTAGATCACCCGGCCAAAGAGGAGGGCATCGGCCCGCTCGATGTTCTCGGCCGCGTGACGGTGCAACTCTTCGTCCGGGACAATTGCACGATGATCGCAGCACCCGTCCAGGGTTACGTTGATAGAATACCGAAGGGGTCGCATTACGTAACAGTGCCGATAGCCATAAGGCAGGGCAGCCTAACTAGAATTAGACTGCAACCTGCATCTATTTCTCCCTCCAAAAGCCATCTTGCCGCAAGACACTGCAGAACGTCAACCGTGATTCGAGGCGAAAGCGGTGCCCAAGAATTTCCGTAAAAAACTATGTGTCATCCGAAATCTGGATTAAGTTTCTCGTAGCAGCCTTCACATGCTGAGGCGAGCCATTCTATCGGTTCACTTCCGATGTTCTGTGGTGCATATCGCCTCTGGTGAACTCGCCTTGCTCGCGCACCGCAATACACGCAGCGATACTTATCACGCTTCAGAACCAGCGCTCGCTTGCGCTGCCAGTCATCTG
>DATFXC010000121.1:0-2328 GCA_035258625.1 Candidatus Udaeobacter sp.
TTGGAAGATGAATGGTTGCGCCTCGCTAGGCGCGCTTCTATTCTGCTCTGATGGTCGGACTGGTCCGTTTTATCATTCGCCTCTATCAGTGCACGCTTTCGCCGATACTTCGTCTGCTTTGCGGTCCTGACTGCGGCTGCCGGTTTACCCCGACCTGTTCGAGATATTTTCTGGAAGCGGTGGAGACGCATGGCGTTCGGCACGGCAGCTGGCTGGGATTGAAGCGCCTCGCTCGCTGCCAACCATGGGGGGGATGTGGGTACGACCCGGTGCCGCCGCGCTGGGCGGGCGGATCTCAGAATGAGATCCGTCGCTGCGTCTGAGATCGTGCAAAACCGAATTTATGGATCGAACTGCGTGGATTGTAGTCGCTCTTTGCGTGGTTGGGCTCGTCGTATGGGAAATGTATCTGGCAAAACAGATGGCCCCCAGACCGGCTCCGGTGACTGCGACGCCTGGGCAAACTTCGCCAACGGCGACGCCGGCGATCCTCGCGCCTTCGCCGTCTCCGCTTGCCACACCGGAAACTGCGCCACAGGGCGCTGAGTCGGTTCCGACCTTTGTGGAAAAGGTCGAGACGCTGCGCAATTCAGATTTCGAGTTGCGCTTCACTAACCGCGGCGGCGGCATCGCCGAGGCGGTTATGTTCAATCACATCGCCGAAGACGCTAAGCGCGTGACGTTGAATAGTCCCAAGCACATGCCCATCGGCGCGATGGTTGATGACCCCGCAAAGCCCGCACTTCCGGAATTTACGTTAGCGCGTGAATCCGACAGCAGTATTCGCTGCGAGCGCACCACGCCTGACGGAATCACAATCCGAAAGAAATTTTCTTTGCTACAGTCGAGCCAGAAGAAAGACAATTTTCTTCTTGACCTGAATTTGGATGTTCAGAACACGGGTGCCCAGCTGCACACAAACGCTGACTACTTCGTCGCGCTCGGTTCGGCGGCACCGATTCATCCACGGGACTATCCGTACTACACGCGACTGGTTTGGTGCATCAACGGCAAACCCAGAGATCGCAACGTGAGTTCATTTCAGGGTAGCGGCGGTTTTCTCGGTATCGGTGCGCATGCGGCGCAACCGGTTTTCCAGGAGAATTTTGCCGGAGCAGAATGGACGGCGGTGACGGATCAGTTTTTCGCGACGATCATCACGCCGCTGAACGCGAAGGCTACCGGTATTTGGGGCCGTTCGTTTGAAATCTCAACCGAGCAAAACGTGACCGGCATCGAAGGCGCGATGCGCATGCCGGGCTTTCAGGTGCAACCAGGCCAAACTTACACCGCGCGCTTCCAGATCTGGACGGGACCGAAGATCTATCATCGGCTGGCTCAACTCGAGCACAACGAAGCCGAGATCATGAACTTCGGCATTTTCAAAATCGTGAGCCAATTTCTTCTCAATTTCCTCAACACCATTCACGGTTTCGTGAAGGATTACGGTGTCGCCATTCTCGTGTTGACCGTTGTCGTACGCCTCGTGCTCTGGCCACTCCAAAGCAAAGCGAATCAAACAATGCGCAAGACAGCGTTGCTTGGGCCGAAGATGCAGGAGCTGCGCGAAAAATATAAAGACGATCCGACCCGGATGAATCAGGAAGTGATGAAGCTTTACAAGCAATACGGCATTAATCCCGTAGGCGGTTGTCTGCCCATGGCCATTCAGATCCCGATTTTCTTCGGGCTCTACCAGATGCTCGCGCAGGCGGTGGAATTACGAAACGCGAGGTTCCTCTGGGTGCACGATCTGTCCCAACCCGATACCGTGGCGCACCTGCCTGTGCTCGGTTTCCCGATCAACGTCATCCCGCTGCTCATGGCGGCTACGCAGGTGTGGCTCATGGCGATGACACCGAAGACCGGCGATCCTACGCAACGCCGCATAATGATGTTTACGCCGCTGATCTTCCTATTTTTCTGCTACAATTTTGCAGCCGCTCTGGCATTATATTACACAGCACAAAATCTTTTCAGCATCCTGCAATTTTGGCAGAACAAACGGCAACCGATGCCGACGCTCGAAAAAGTTGCTCCTGCTGGAAAACGAAAACGATGATGACGCCGAAAGATCTGCTCGACACGATGCTCGGTTATCTCGGTTTCGTGGTGGAAATTCAGGAGACCACCAACGAGGGCGGCAACCCGACATTGCAGATTTACACTGAGGAAAGCCGGCGACTGATCGGACGCGACGGAGAGACGCTCGAGGCCATCCAGTTTTTGCTTAACCGATTGCTGCAAGCCAGAGACAAGAACGCGGAAAAAGTCATCGTCGATTGCGAACATTATCGTTCCATGCGTGAAGATCGGATCGTGCAGCGC
>DATFXC010000122.1:0-5243 GCA_035258625.1 Candidatus Udaeobacter sp.
GCGTTGGTCGGTCAGTTTAACGTCAGCAGCGACAAGGAAGGTGTCCTCCGAATTGAAGGAATGAAGAACCAGAGCGGAGAACTGAAGCGATGGCGCGAGATCGCTCCGTTTGTTTATCGAGAAATAGACGGTTTGGAAAGAATTGGCTTTCGCCGCGACGCATCCGGCGCTGTCGGCGAAATGCTCCCCTTTCCTGCAATCTACGAAGGACAGCGCGTTTCGTGGTACGCTAGCAAAATTTTTATCGGTTTGCTGATTGGTGGAAATTTGCTGCTCGCGCTCCTGACCGTGTTGCTCTGGCCCGTCGCGGTAATGATCCGCAAACGATATCGGCGTCCGCTCTTCAGTACGAAAAGTGATCGTGTTCTATATTTTCTCTCGCGAATCGTCTGCCTCGCCGAAGTGGTTGTCATTCTCGCGCCAATCCTTGCGCTTAGCCAGGGATTGGAGCACATCGTGATTCTCGGGGATGCCATCAATCCCTGGTTGCAGGCATTCCACGTCATTGGCTGGGTCTTGATGGCAGGTGTGGTTCTTTTGATTATTGCCGCGGTTCGCTTTGTCAGACTACCGGGCCATGGGCTCTGGTTTCGCGCTCATTCGGTCTTTTTGGCGATTGGCGGAATCGCATTCGGAGTGTTTGCATGGCAATACCATTTTCTCGATTCGTCGCTGAAGTTCTGATCGGCGCATCCCATCGATGAATTTCGCTCATCGAGGAAGTCTGGTTGCTTTCGCTGTAGTCGCCTTTCCCATTTCGATTCTTGCTTATGGGCCGCTGGGACATGAGATCGTGGGCGCGATTGCAGACGAGCGCCTGGCGAATACGTCGACAGCCGCAAAAGTCTATGCGTTACTCGATGGGATAAGATTGGAAAAGGCCGCCCTGATTGCAGACGAAATTAAGGGCTGGGACAAAAAAGGAGTGGACGACCCTCGGTCGTTTCATTACTCAGCGCACCGGAACATCGATAGGCAGTTGCGCGATTTCTGGCGCTCGAACCAGCCAACGCACGATCCCAATTCGCCCGCACCTTCGCACCACTGGTTTCACTACACCGATGTCCCGGTGATGCCCGCGCAACGATATCGAGACGGCACCAGTGTTCGCGGCAAATGGGACATCGTGCACATGATTCCGTTCTGCATCGATGTGCTGCAAGGGCGAATCCCCGAACAGAACGAGCGCAAGATCACGAAACCTGTTGCCGTTATTCTTCTGGCCCATTGCGTCGCGGATATTCATCAGCCATTGCACGTCGGCGCGGCGTACTTTGATGCACAAGGACGCGCGACCGATCCCGCCAAAAACAAATCAGCCTTGACGGATGAAGGCGGAAATTCATTTACACTCGAGCTAAGCAATGAACCGCCACGTCGCCGAGGGATTCGCAAGAAGAAGTTCCACGGGTTTTGGGATTACGATGCGGTAAACGCGCTGTTCCCTGAGGTTCCCGGCAGGTTGCCGAAAAAGGAATTCGAAGCGCAAATCGACCCTCTCAAGCAGCAACTGGTCAAAGAAATGGCGACGCATGAACCCCGCAATTGGCAAATGCCGTCGAATGTCTCACTCGACAGTTACGCAGAAATTTGGGCGGAAGAAATCCTGCCGATCGCGCGCGAGGCGCATGCTCGTCTGGAGTTTAGGAATGTAAAGCCGTTACTCGATGGCGACCGAGTTGTTGCGACGGGCGAGGCGATTGAAAAACCAGCGCCAGATCAAACTCTGTATCGTGCGTGGGCAAACGGCATCGTGCGCGACGAGCTGCACAAAGCTGGCTGGCGTCTTGCCGATTTACTTCAGAAGATTTTGTAGCGACGTACTGAGCCTCTGAAGTCTGCTAACAGCAGTAATTTTTCAAACTATAATGCGAGCTGTTGTCCAGCGTGTAAGCCGCGCGCGTGTAACCGCAGATGGCAGCGTTACTGGAGAAATCACGACGGGCCTTTTGATCCTGCTCGGCGTGGGGCACAACGACACGTCTGCCGTCGCCGCGGGTTTGGCCGAGAGAATCGCAAACCTAAGGATCTTCGAGGACGACCAACGAAAAATGAACCTCTCGTTGCTGGACGTAAAAGGCAGCGCGCTCATCGTTTCCCAGTTTACACTTTATGGCGACGCGCGCGGACAACGCAGACCCAGCTTCTTTGCCGCAGCGCCCTCTGAACAAGCAAAGAACCTCTACGAAGAATTTGTAGAAGCGCTGCGTAGGTTGGGCGTCACCGTCGCGACAGGAGTTTTCGGCGCAATGATGTCCGTGGAATTGGTGAACGAAGGTCCGGTGACCATCCTTTTGGCCTCTGAAAAAACATTCTAAAAGACGGTCAGAACAAAATCAGGCTTTCGGCAACATGCGATTGCGCGCGTTCCAGCCGCTTCTACACTAACGACGCATGCTTACGATGCTGGAGCCCGTTCGACCAATTGAGCTCTCAGAAATACGCGCTGCGCGTGAACGGATGGCGAAGACGATTCTTCGCACACCACTGATTCGCCTCGAACTCGAACCGGAATTTCCTGACATCCGTCTCAAGCTGGAGAACCTACAACCGATCAACGCCTACAAGTTGCGCGGTGCAGCTAATGCCGTGGCGATTTTGCCCGAAGCTGATCGCAAACGCGGCGTCTGGACAATCAGCGCGGGGAATGCTGGCCAGGGCGTTGCCTATGCCGCTAGGGCGGCAGGCGTGCCGTGCACGGTCGTTGTTGTTGAAACGGCGCCGAAGTCCAAGTTGGAGCGAATGAAAGCGCTCGGGGCGACACTCATTCCAGTGCCCTACGAAATTGCTTGGAAAGCGCTCGATGAAAGATCCTTTCCGGGAGTGGCCGGAACATTTATTCATCCGTTCGACGACGACCATTTCATTGCCGGTCATGGCACGATGGGATTGGAAATTCTCGAAGACGTGCCGAACGTAGCCGCTATCATCGCCAGCATTGGCGGGGGCGGCCTGATCACGGGCGTGGCCAGCGCAATCAAGGCGCTGAGGCCGGAAACCAAGATTTTTGGAGTTGAACCGGAGACCGCAGCACCGGCAGCGCTTTCGTTCGAGAAAGGTTCGCCGCAGGTTTTTCCAAACTGGAGAGCGTCATTCGTCGATGGCGCCGGCGGTCAAAGCATGTTCCCTCGCATGTGGGAACGCATGAAACCCATTGTAGACGGCTGTCTAGTTGTCACTCTCGACGAGACCAAAAATGCGATGCGACTGTTGGCCGAGAAAGCCCGGATCATCGCCGAGGGGGCGGGCGCGTTGCCAGTCGCTGCGGCACTGAGTAAGAAAGCTGGCAAAGGGCCGATCGTCGCCATCATCTCGGGTGGCAACATCGATCTGCAAAAATTTTGCGAGTTGATCTCGCAAAGTGACTATTGACTTTTGCATCTGGTTTTGGAATAACCTTCACCAACCAAACCAAGAGGTAGAACAATGAGAATTGGAGAAACAGCACCTGATTTTGAAGCAGAAACCACTGAAGGCCGGATGCGGTTCCACGATTGGATTGCCGATTCTTGGGCAGTCTTATTTTCGCACCCGAAAGACTTCACACCGGTCTGCACAACCGAGCTCGGCTACATGGCAAAAATTAAGCCAGAGTTCGAACGGCGAAACGTGAAGATCATGGGCTTGTCCGTCGATTCGACTGGCGATCACCGAGGGTGGGCGAAAGATATCCAGGAGACTCAGGGCCACGCGCCTAATTACCCGATCGTGGGCGACGCTGACTTCAAGGTCGCCAAGTTATACGGCATGCTTCCGGCCGATGTTGAGGGCGACCCAAAGAAGCGCACACCCGCCGACAATGCCACGGTGCGCAACGTTTTCGTCATCGGGCCGGATAAGAAGATCAAGCTCATACTTGTGTATCCGATGACAACTGGCCGAAACTTCGATGAAGTGCTGCGGGTGATCGACTCGCTACAGTTGACTGCGAAACATCAGATCGCGACGCCCGTAAACTGGAAGCCAGGCGACGACGTAATCATTGCCGGCTCAGTATCGGACGAAGAAGCAAAGCGACGTTACCCGCAAGGCTGGAAAGCGCCAAAGCCATATCTTCGAATCGTTCCGCAGCCGCAATAACTGTAGGGCGTTTCTGTGAAACGCTCGGTTAATGAAGAGCGTCTGACACAGACGTCCTACAATCGCGCAGAACGATGCCGCGGTTCTCAGGCCTAGCGATCACAGCGGCACCACCTCTGCAGAAAATTCCACCGGATCCTGCTGAAAGTACTTTTGCAACTCAGCATACAGTTTTGGATGACTAGCACGAAGCGCACGCGGTCGTTCAAAGAATGCTTCTACTGATACCGCGAAGAACTCGGCAGGATCAGTGGCTCCGTACGTGTCAAGCAGCGTGGGAATCCCGCTCTCGTCGGCTGCGCGCAGCGACGCAAACTCGGATCTCATCACGTCGGCCCAGGCCAATTGCTGTTCGCGCGTCGCCAATCCCGGCACCCCGTCGGCTGCGTCATTTTCGAAGTCGAGTTGGTGAGCAAATTCGTGAAGAACAACGTTCTTGCCATCGGAGGGATCAGCTGCGCCATGTTTGACGGCGCCCCAAGACAGAACCAAGGATCCCATTCGACGGCCGGTCTCGCCAAGGCGACTCACAGTCCCCTCTTCCCAAACATGCTCTCCAACCTGTCGCCTTTCTTCCGCCATGTACGTCAATGGATAAACGAGAATCGTGACCAGCCGGGGGAAATAATCCGTTCTGCGGTGCAACAATAGAAGACAAGCTTGCGCCGCGATGATCACACGGACCTCATCAGTGATCGCGAAACCGCCACATCCCTCGAAACGTTTTTCGGCAAGAAATACCTGAATGTGACCAAGTAATTCCGCGCGATCGTCCGCCGACAGTCTGCGGAAAAATACAACATGGCGCTGAACCAGCGTCAGCCATTTTTTTGGGAACGGCCGGGCTCGCAAGCGCCGCCGCCTTCGCTGCCTCAATAGCGTAAAGATCACAGTCCAACTCTAATCGCCGCATTTCATAACGCACGCCCCGCGCGCATTACTCAGGCAATGCAATTCAGCCTCGCTTTAACCCCGAAAAGCCGTATGGATGATTTTATGAACACGATTTCGATTTCCCGCCGCGATTTTGCACGCCTACTCGGTGCAGGTGCAGCAGCGGCAGTCGTTAGGCCGCAGTTTTCCTTTGGAAAACCAACTCAGTCCGTTGTGACGCCTTTAGCGGAAGCAGGCATCGTGCGCTTGAGCGCGAATGAAAATCCATA
>DATFXC010000123.1:0-7470 GCA_035258625.1 Candidatus Udaeobacter sp.
ACCGCTCACGCGTGGGGCGATCGCGGATTATCAACGCGATCACGGCCTTTACCTGACATCCACGATCGATCAACCAACTCTTCAGTCGCTAGGCATCGCATAGGTAACGAACGCGCTGTTTTTTGCTAAAGCCGCCGCGAAATGTTTTCGACGGCGGCTTTTGTTCTGCCTGTTTCGATTGCAGCATTCGACATCGTGCTCTTGCATCGGAACAGATTCGCGGGAGATACTTGCTCGTGCAGCAGCCGCAACTGATTGCCCGCGATATTTACAAATCGTTTCGAATGGGAGCCCGCCGAATTGAAGTTTTGCGCGGGATCTCAATGGATATCGCCCACAACGAAACGGTTTTTCTTTCCGGCGCATCCGGAGCTGGGAAAACGACGCTGCTATACACGTTGGCGGGGCTGGAACATCCGGAATCAGGAACGGTGAAATTCGAGGGGCGTGAGCTTTATAGCGGTAGCTCGTCCGCAGAAGCCCGTCTGCGGAACGAAAAAATGGGTTTCGTGTTTCAGGGTTATTTTTTGCTGCCGGAACTGACCGCATTGGAAAATGTGCTGTTGCCGGCGATGATTGGGGGTCGCACAACCAAAGGTGAAGCGGAGGAAAGTTTAGCGGCCGTTGGTCTTGCTGATCGCATGCATCATTTGCCAGCAGAACTCTCGGGTGGAGAGCAGCAGCGCGTCGCAATTGCACGGGCGTTAACGAACAATCCCGACATCATTTTTGCTGATGAGCCAACGGGAAATCTCGATTCAAAAACAGGCGACACAATCATGGATCTATTGCTGAATCTCGCGCGCGATCGCAGTAAGACGCTGCTCGTCGTAACGCATGATGCTCGTCTCGCGACACGGGGCAATCGACAGTTGCACATCGCGGATGGGGTTCTGCAGTGATTCCGTTTGCGTCGGCGATTTTGCGGTTTGAATTGCGCGCGTAAACATTTGAGGTTTTGTTGCTAACATGAAAACCACAGATGCCCCAGTGTTGGATGAACCAAAGACTCACAGGCGTGCCACGGACGAAACAATTGAACCTGCAATAGAAAGTCGACCGCGTCCGACAACCGGCGTCAGGGAAGCGAAAATTTACATCGACGGGAAATTCTATTCGGAAGCAAACGCAAAGGTCTCGGTGTTCGATCACGGTTTGCTCTACGGCGATGGAATATTCGAGGGCATACGTTTTTATAACGGCCGCGTTTTTCGACTGGAACAACACTTGGAGCGCCTTTGGAATTCAGCGCGTTCGATTTGTCTCGATATTCCCATGACCAGGCAGGAAATGACCGGGGCGTTAATTGAGACGATCCGGCAAAATCATTTACGTGACGGTTACATCCGGCTGCTGGTGACCCGCGGGGTTGGCAATCTCGGTTTGAATCCGGAGCAGTGCAAAAATCCGAGCGTGATCATCATTGTGGCGACGATCGCTCTTTATCACGAGGATTTTTACCGGAAGGGGCTTAGCATTGTTACTGTCGCGACACGCCGCAGCAATCCAGCATCGCTCAATCCGGCGGTTAAATCTTTAAACTACTTGAACAACGTCATGGCCCGGATCGAAGCGAACCTTGCCGGCGCCGACGAAGCCTTGATGTTGAACGACGCGGGAAACGTCGCCGAATGCACTGCCGATAACGTCTTCATCATCAAGCACGGTCAGATCTTCACCCCGCCCATCACCGCCGGAGCGTTGCGAGGGATAACACGCTCGGTGGTGTTTGATATTGGTGGCGAATTCGACCTCAAAGTTATCGAGGCGGATTTCACGCGACACGATGTATTCGTGGCAGACGAATGTTTCCTTACGGGAACCGCTGCCGAGATCGTGCCGGTGGTCAAAGCCGATGGCCGCCTTATCGGAAACGGAAAACCAGGCCCGATCACCACGCGCATCATCGCACGGTTCCGCGAGATGACCCGCGAGACAGGCACCCCGATCTTTGATTGAGTTGGTGAAGCCAATTCCGAGTAAGAGGATGTCAGGGAAAGCCCCCGGGGTTGAATTTTTGCAAAACATCACGGTCTAATTAACAGAGATGTTGTGCGACGTTTGCAAATGTAACGATGCCACGGTTTTCCTGACACAGATTCTGGAGGGCAAGATGCACAAGGTAAACCTGTGCGAAGCTTGCTCGAAGGAAAAAGGTGTGCAGGATCCCACCAGTTTTGCGCTCGCTGATTTACTGCTGGGTATCGGAGCGGCGGAAGAGATTGAAAAGGGTGCACACGCAAAAAAATGCCCAGCATGTGGTTTTAGTCAGGCTGACTTTAAAAAAACGGGCCGCCTCGGTTGCAGCGAATGCTATGTCACGTTTGCAGAGGGATTGGGCTCGCTATTAAAAGCAATGCACAAAGGCACCGAACACGTGGGAAAATTACCGGAACGCGCGCAGCGCACGATGGCGCTCACCCAGCGCATGCGTGCGCTCACTGAAAATCTGCAGAAGGCCGTGGCAGACGAGAACTACGAGACGGCTGCGTCGTTACGCGATCAAATCAAACAACTGGAAAGCGAGCTGTCCAATTCGCCGTGAATTTTTCAAGCATGCTCTCGACTGCTGGAGAATGGCTACGCGGCGAAGGCCCGCACCACCAGGTTGTAATCAGCAGCCGCGTGCGCCTTGCGCGGAATTTGCGTAACCGTGCCTTTCCGGGCTGGGCAAAGAAAGCGGAACGCACCTCAATCCTCGAACAGATCCGGTCGCGCGTGGAAGCGCTTCCGGAAATGCAGGACGCGTTTTCCGAAAGTTTGCAGGACCTGGCCGCATTGGACAAGCAGGTGCTAGTGGAGCGGCACCTGATCAGTCGTGAGCATGCCGCCAAGGGCGCGGGCAGCGCGGTGGTGGTGAATCGGCGGCAAACCCTCAGCGTCATGATCAACGAAGAAGATCATCTCCGGATGCAATCGATTCGTTCCGGCCTTCAGTTGAAACAGGCGTTCAAGCTGGTCGATAAAATTGATACCGCCCTCGAAAGCAAACTGGACTTCGCGTTCGATCCGCGGCTCGGATATTTAACCGCCTGTCCCACTAACGTCGGCACCGGCATGCGCGCGTCTGCGATGCTGCACCTGCCGGGACTCGTTCTGAGCGAGCTGATCAATCAAGTCATTCAAGCGGTCAGCAAAATCGGTCTGGCTGTGCGCGGCCTTTATGGCGAAGGCACCGAAGCAATGGGCAATCTTTTTCAGATTTCGAATCAGACTACGCTCGGTGAAAAGGAGGAAGAGATCATCAATCGTCTGAGCAAAGTGATTGAGACGATCATCGATAAGGAGCACGACGCACGGCAGACTTTGCTCCAGCGAAAACCGAGCATGCTTTGCGACCAGATCGGTCGTGCTTATGGCGTTCTGACCTACGCGCACGCGATGCCGTCCAAGGAAGCGCTCAACCTGCTCTCAGTGATCAAACTTGGAATGGATCTCGGCGCGTTCCCGGAACATCAGCGTCTGCAAATCGACGAGTTGTTCATCGCGACGCAGCCGGCGCATTTGCAAAAAAGCTCGCAACAAAAGTTAAATGCCGAGGAGCGCGACTATTTGCGCGCCCAAATCATCCGGGACCGTTTGAAAATTTTCCCCAAACCTGATATTAGTAGGATGGTAAGGGAGTCAGGCAATGGCTTGACGAACGCACCATCGAGTAATGAATAATTTCACACCGCGAGCTCAACAGGTTTTGGCGCTTGCTCGCAAGGAAGCCGACCGTTTCAACCACAACTACGTTGGCACCGAGCACTTGCTTCTGGGGCTGATCAAACTGGGTCAGGGTGTGGCAGTCAACGTCTTGCAGAAGATGGGGCTCGATCTCGAGACGGTGCGGATGGAAGTTGAGAAACAGGTCGGTTCTGGGCCGGAGACGAAGATGGTTGGGAACGTCCCGTACACGCCTCGTGTCAAGAAAGTCTTGGCGCTCGCGGGGAAGGAAGCAAAGGCGCTTAATCATTCTTATGTCGGCACCGAACATATCTTGCTTGGGTTGTTGCGGGAGGGCGAGGGGGTTGCTGCCAGAGTGTTAAAGAGTCTAGAGCTCGACATCGAGCGCACGCGCAATGAAATTCTAAGAGAACTCGATCCGAACTTCACGCCGTCCGAATCTGACCAGGAAGGCGAGCCGGCAAAAAAAGACGTTAAGACTCCGGCGCTCCGTGCATTCGGTCGCGACCTGACCGAGTTGGCGCGAAAAGGCGAACTTGATCCTGTGATTGGCCGACGCAACGAGATCGAGCGGGTGATTCAGGTGCTTTGCCGGCGTACGAAGAACAACCCAGTGCTGATCGGCGAAGCGGGCGTAGGCAAAACAGCCATCGCCGAGGGACTGGCGCAGGAGATCGCAAATGGCAACGTGCCCGAATTGTTGCGCGACAAACGCGTGATCACGCTTGATCTCGCCTTAATGGTCGCCGGAACAAAATATCGCGGCCAGTTCGAGGAACGCATTAAGGCGGTGATGGACGAGATCCGCCGGTCCAAGAGCGTCATCCTTTTCATTGACGAGCTGCACACCATCGTCGGCGCAGGTTCAGCCGAAGGCGCGATGGACGCATCGAACATCATTAAGCCTGCGCTCAGCCGCGGCGAATTGCAATGTGTCGGCGCGACCACAATGAACGAATACCGGAAGTACATCGAAAAGGACGCCGCGCTGGAACGACGGTTTCAGACGATAAAAGTGGACGCGCCAACAGTTGATGAAGCCATTCAAATCTTGAAAGGTCTGCGTCCGAAGTACGAAGCCCACCACAAAGCCAAACTCACCGACGAAGCCCTCGAGACTGCCGTCAGATTCTCCGATCGTTACATCACAGGCCGGTTCCTCCCCGACAAAGCCATCGATGTCATGGACGAGGCAGGCGCGCGCGCGCGCATCAACGCAATGACGCGGCCCCCTGATGTGAAGGACATCGAAAGGGAAATCGAAGCCATCCGCGTTGAAAAAGAAGGAGCGATCAAGGCGCAGGATTTTGAAAAAGCCGCTGCGCTTCGCGACAAGGAGAAGCAAACCAAGGAAAAACTTGATGCCATTTTGAACAAATGGCGGGAAGAGCGCGAAGAGAGGGAAGTCATCGTGACAGGCGACGACATGATGCACATCATCTCGAAGGTCACCGGAGTTCCACTCCAGAGAATGGAAGAACAGGAGACCCAGAAACTGCTCAGGATGGAGGCGGAGCTGAAAGAGCGCGTCATCGGGCAGGACGAAGCAGTGACCGCCATCAGCAAGGCTTTGCGGCGCTCACGCGCGGACTTGAAAGATCCCAAGCGACCGATCGGTTCGTTTGTGTTTCTCGGTCCGACTGGCGTTGGCAAGACCTATCTCGCCCGCACGCTCGCCGAGTTCATGTTCGGGGATCCCGACGCGTTGATCCAAATCGACATGTCGGAGTACATGGAGAAATTCACCGCTTCACGTTTGATTGGATCGCCGCCGGGCTACGTTGGTTACGAGGAAGGTGGCCAACTTTCCGAGGCGGTGCGGCGCCGGCCGTATTCAGTTGTGCTTTTCGACGAAATCGAAAAAGCGCACCCGGACGTGATGCATTTGCTTCTACAGATCCTCGAAGATGGCAAGATCACCGACTCGTTAGGCCGAAAGATCGATTTCCGGAACACAATCATTATCATGACGTCGAACGTCGGTGCCGACTTGCTGAAGAAGCAGACTGTGATGGGCTTCGGTGCGCCAACTGAAGGGCACGATTACAATTCGATGCGCGACAAGATTCTCGATGAAACGAAGCGCGTCTTTAAACCAGAGTTCCTCAACCGGCTGGACGAGATCATCGTGTTTCATTCCCTCGGCAAACCCGAGCTGTTGCGCATCGTTGATCTGGAGGTGGACAAAGTGCTCACGCGGATCAAAGCGAAGGAAGTTCACATCGAGCTGAAGCAAAGCGCGAAGGAATTTCTCATCGACAAAGGATACGATCCGCAGTATGGAGCACGCCCGATGCGCCGGGCAGTCGAGCGTTTTCTCGAAGATCCATTGGCGGAAGAACTGCTCCGCGGCAACGTCAAACCAGGCGACCACGTGGACGTTATGGCTGCGGACGGCAAGTTGTCGTTCCAGGTTCCGGAATCACAAGCGCAAAGCAGCGCAGCTACGCCGGCGCCAAGCTAACGCGCTTGGCGATTATGCCCGCGGGTGTGCGTCCGCGTAGGCTTTTTTCAGGCGTTCGACGGTTACGTGCGTGTAGATTTGTGTGGTGGAAAGGCTCGCGTGCCCGAGTAACGCCTGCACACTGCGCAGGTCCGCGCCGCGATCGAGCATGTGGGTGGCGAAACTATGCCGCAGCTTATGCGGGCTGATTGAAATCGGGATCGAGGTGTGCCGTACATATCGCTTCAACACAAGCCAGACCGAGCGTGCGGACATTCGCCTTCGCGCTTTGTTTAAGAAAAGCGGGCCGGCATGCACGTTGGCCGCCGCCCGGTATTTTTGGATTGCTTCCAGCGCAGGCAGACCCACCGGGCACACGCGTTCTTTGCGGCCTTTGCCAACGACGCGCACCGACTCCGAGTAATGATCGACATCGCCGACATCAAGCGTCGCCAATTCACTAAGTCGCAACCCGCTGCTGTAAAACAATTCCATAATCGCCCCATCGCGCAGAGGCATCCATGACGGCGCAGATCGGCTCTTCGGCTCGCGCGTTGGCGCCGTGAGAAGTTCCTCCACTTGTTGCCGCGTAAGGACCAGCGGCAGCTTTTTCTCGAGCTTTGGCAGTTGCACTTCTCGGACAGGATTACGCCGCAGCCGTTTCCGAGCGGCGAGAAACTGATAGAAAGTGCGCAGCGCAGAGAATTGCAGCCGCACGTACGAACGCGCCTGCCCGCATTTCATGATTGCAAAGAGGTAATTTCGAAAATCGTCGGCCGTGCATTTTCTCCAAGACGTTTTGTTCTCCGCGCGGAAACCTGTCAACGCCTGGCGGTACGCCTTGAGCGTGCGTGGTGAAGCGTTACGCTCGTTTGCGAGATAGCGCAGGAATTCCTCGACGAGGGGATCACGGTCTACTTTTGCGCTGCTAGCCCGGGTCATCGAAATTGACGAAACACGAATGACGAATGACGAATTAATGACGAAGCTCGAAATCCGAATTGCAACCACGCGCTCATTGCTGCGGATTTCTTTTCGTTATTTAGATTTCGGTTTTCCTTCGGCATTCGTCATTGATCTCATTCTGGTTTTTCCACGACGTACCGCAAGTCGGTCGGATTCTGGCCGCGCATTTGGCTTCTGAAGATCGGCGGCGGGTTGGTGGAAATTAATTCGTAGCCTTTCAAAACGAACTCGGGATAGATCCCGTTACTGGCGGGCTCATAAACTTTGTCGCCGCTGAAATAACCGTACAGCTTGTATTCGTAATTGTTATCGCTACCGAACTCGAGGCGCTCGCGGTCGGGTGCAAGTTTCTCTTTCTCATTGAGCATCACCAACTCCGCTGTGCTCCAAGG
>DATFXC010000124.1:0-9450 GCA_035258625.1 Candidatus Udaeobacter sp.
GGGCTTCACTGGATCGCGCTTGGGGTTGAGCCGTAAAATGGAAGAATGCTTCCCGACAGTGTTCCTGAGGAGAATCACATAAACATTATGGTGAAAGTCTTCTTGCTTTTGACGCACTGGTTTCTTCCGTTTCAATTCGCACGATAACAAAAGCGCGGTTGCGTCCGAGCGCCAGTCTTTCTCCACAAGAGTCGGATGATTGCCGCGCGAACTCACTACACGGTTTAGCTCGATCGCGAATACGAAGGATTCATCAGAAATGTTTTGGCTAAAACAGTGATTTGAGGGAGATTAGATGCAGCAAAAAATGTGGCGCTGTGTGGTGGGGGTAAGTTTGTTGTTCCTGATTGTGTGCGCGTCCGTAGCTCGCCGTGACTCAGAAGCAGGAAACACCGGAATCACAGGCGTGGTCCTGGTCACTCCAATTCGTCCTGGCCCAATCAGGGCAGGATCTGAATCTCCGACAGCGGCGCCGCTTCCAAACGCAACATTCACCGTTACCAGCGACCGTGGCGCAGTCACAAAATTTAAGACAGATACAATGGGTCGCTTCAAGGTTTTGTTAGAACCAGGCCACTACGTTGTTTTGCTCGCGGAGAATCGGTTCCCAAAGCCGTGCGGTCCATTCGAAGTCAATGTCGAGGCAGGCAAAATGACAGATGTGGAATGGCGCTGCGATTCAGGAATGCGGTGAAACTCTTTTTTGTAAAAGAGCCTGTGTAAGTCGCACACCACTTCTGCTGTGTCGCGATCAGCACAGTTTCAATGAGTAAGTGGCGTCTGTGCGAAGCGGTTCACGCGTGCTCACCCGGCTATTCGCCATGGACGCGTGAGGAACGATCGATTGGACTGGCGATCATCGATTTCTTCAGTCCGGATCAGCTAATGCGAGGATGCGAACCACCCATCGATCTCGACATGGACCCGAAGAATGACGTCGGCTTCTTTGGCGCCGTTTCCGGTTGCGACTCACCAGAACGAATAGTTACAACCTTGTTACTTTAGGCTTCGGTTTGCCTAGCTACAACACGGAGTAAGAGCGTCTCCCTAAGGGTTTTTGTGAGTTTTGAGAAAACAGTGTTTGACGAATTCTGTTTGAGAGTTACCAACCAAAAAACTTGTGCGCGATTTCAAAATTTGAGGAGCGCGCGAGAAAAAAAATCCAACTCAAATCTCTAACCTTAACCACTCAGCCATCTGATGGGCTTGAAAGTACATGAAAAAAAACTGCTCCACTCGATCCGCATTCTTTAATCGCCGAATTTTCATCGGCGTTTTCCTAATTATAGTTAGTAGCATCCTTGCGCTGCTGGCGTTTGGTGTGCGTTTGGACTCACAGAAACTTGCGTTTCTCTCAAAACCCAAAAGAGGTGGCGCCGGTGTTCCAATCTCCAAGATCCCCGGAGAACCGCTCCAGGGAATACGGGATCAAACGCCCGCTAATTACAAGGGTCCGCGTTACGATCGTCGGCCGGTGAAGCCAGTGTATACTCGGCCACTTCGTGAGTTGCCGAAGATCCCCCCAGAATTAGCGGTGCGTCGTGAAGTTCGGGAACCGGCGAGGCCTAAGCCGCCAACTGACACACCAACCCGTAGTTTCATGCAAACCTTTTTAGGTCCAGCCCTTTCAGCGCCTACTCCAACAGGCCTAAGTTTTGATGGTGTCGGAGTGGGACTCGCCGGATTTGTCCCTTCGTTCAACCCTCCGGATACCAACGGCCGGGTTGGCGCGAAACAGTATGTGCAGTGGAACAATACCAGTTTCGCCGTTTTCGATAAAACGACGGGCGAGCTCCTTTTCGGGCCGGTTGCTGGCAATACGCTTTTCCAATCGCTCGGCGGGGATTGTGCAACTCACAACGACGGCGACCCAGTGGTCTCGTTCGATATCCTGGCTGGGCGCTGGGTTCTTTCACAGTTCGTTGTCGGGGGGAGCCCCGATTTTTCGCACCAGTGCGTGGCCGTCTCACAGACAGAGGACGCCACGGGAGAATACTTCGTTTACGATTTCGTAACCGACTCCCAGAATTTTGTTGATTATCCAAAGACGGGCGTGTGGCCGGACGGCTATTACATGAGCGGTCGCATCTTCAATGCTTCTGGCACAGCCTTTCTCGCCGGAAGAATCTTTGTTTTTGAACGTGAGCAAATGTTGAAAGGCCTTCCGGCCCGGCAACTTCAGGCTGACCTGAAAAAGTATGGAAACAAACCGCAAGACGGAATGCTTCCGTCGGATCTCGACAGTTTGACGCCGCCGCCGGCTGGGGAAGCTGCATTCGTGATCGGTCCACACCCGACCACTGTTAACAGGCTTACCTCAGCAAGAGTGGCGGTTACATGGGGCGGTGCGCCGAGGATTAGACTAACCGAAGATATCATCAAGGAGACCTGGGGAGTCCCGCCATGTGTCAGCGACACCGACGCGGGCGATCATATCGATTGCGTCCCAGAGCCCGCACCGGCTACCCCGACTGATTACCTTGATAACCTCGAAGGCTTCCTAATGTACCGCTTGGCTTATCGCAATTTTGGCGGCAGTCCCGTGCAGGAATCTCTCGTCGGCAATATCACGGTTCCCGGTGGAAACAGCAATCCCAAGCATGGAGCGATCAGATGGTATGAATTCAGAAACGGAGGGAGCTCGACCACGACTCCTACCGTTTTCCAGGCGAGCACATATGATCCCGACAGTGCGTATCGCTGGATGGGATCGATCGCGATGGACAAAGACCACAACATCGCGCTCGGCTACAGCAAATCGAGCCTAACCGTGATACCCTCAATATTTATCACTGGGCGCCTCAGCACCGACCCTCTCAATACCTTGGGCACTGAGACACAAGTCCAAGCTGGCGCTGGCGTGCAGCAGGTCACAGGCGGCAGTAACCCCGGAAACCGCTGGGGCGACTACAGCGCCATGACCCTCGATCCGGTGGACCAGTGCACGTTCTACTACACAAATGAGTACTTAAAGACAAACGGCGCGTTCAATTGGTCTGCCCGCATCGCCTCGTTCAGGTTCCCGTCCTGTACTTCTGCCCCAGCGTGGGGAACACTTACCGGAACCGTAACATCCTCACCAAGCGGCGCCACGCTGTCTGGTGTTGTCGTTACTTTGAGCAATGGATATGCCGGCGCGACCAACGAGGACGGTGTCTACTCGTTTCTGGTTCCGCCCGGAACTTACACTGCAACGGCTGCCGACGCAGACCGCAACTGTACGAGCGCCTCGCCTCCCAACCCAACCGTCGTCATAACCAGCGGTGGCACGGCGACCCAAGATTTCACCATGGCCGGAACTTCAAACCTCCAGGAGAACGGCGTGACGATTGGCGGTGATGGCGTCATCCACCGTGATGACTGCGTTAATCTGAATGTCGAATTGAAGAACAACGGCTGCGCTAATGCGACGGGAATCTCAGCAACGCTGACGACAAGCACTCCGGCTGTGACCGTCATACAAGGCAGTTCGAATTATCCTGACATGCCCATTGACGCGACTGGCACAAATTTGACGCCATTCCAGATCCAGACGGCCGCTAATTTCGCCTGCGGAACGGAGATTGAATTTGATCTGAACCTCACCTTCCCGAACGGCAGCAAGACTATTCAAATTACCTTACCAACGTGCACGGGGGGGGCGGACCAGACAATTCCCGCAAACGTGCTTGACGCGAATGATCCGACCCAGCTTGATCGTCTCGGGCGTGATGGTCAGCCGAGCGGGTGCGGTGGAAAGGTTTGTCCCGGCGGTGGTTTTCCTGGGACGAAGCGCTTCCAGACGTTCAACTTCACAAATAATAGCGCTGCTGCCGGGTGTTTCACTGTCACGATCAATGCTGCGCTCGGTGGTGCTGGCGACATCGAAAGTGCTGCATATCTGGGCACCTACGATCCAACAAACTTGTGCCTGAACTATCTTGGCGATAGCGGAGTGGTCGGTTTGGGAACAACGCTTGGGAGCGCCTCCTACTCCTTTACCGTTCCGGCAGAGGCGCAGTTTGTCGTGGTCGTCAACACGACCGGGACGATTACGGCGTCGTCGGAGTTCAGCGGCACGGTTTCCGGCTTCGTCGACGATACGCCGGGATCTGGCCCGTGTCCGACACCGTAGCCTGAGGAGCAAGTCATTGTGGGGGGTCTCTGCGCGGCTCGATCTTCGAGCCGCGTAGAGACAGTTTGTTTACTGAGCATCGACGCGCCCGGACTAATTCCCGCCTCCGTGGTGGCAGGAACCGCATTTGCTGGCCTGCAAGCGCACAACAATGCTGTGACACGCCTGACATGAAACTGGCTGCTCTCGACATTTCAGAACTGAAAGTTGGGGCGATAATCAACACTTCAAGCGGCGGCTGCGACTCGGGATCCGAAGCAGAGATGCTCGGCATCCTCAAGCGTGCTGGCGTGACCAACTGCAAAACCTGGTGTGGACAGGCAGACCAAGTTGAGCGGTCCTTCGCAGAAGCAGCGACCCACAAACTCCGCGAGCTCGTCGTGCTCGGCGGAGACGGCACGATTCGTACAGCTGCAGAAGCGTGCACTGGAACTGGCACATATCTTCTCCCGCTACCGGGCGGGACGATGAACATGCTTCCACGGGCGCTGTATGGCCACGCGTCGTGGCAAGACGCGCTTAAGACTACGCTGGCTGATCCTTTGACAAGGCGCTTTCGGGAGGTCGCACAGGAGACGAACTATTTTTTGTTGCCGCGGTTGTCGGCGCGCCGGCACTGTGGATGGAGGCCCACAAAGCCGTACGTGAAGGAGACATTCTTGATGCGGTGGAGAAAAGTGGCATGGCCTTTGAAGCGATGTTTGACACGACAGTCCAATATTTTATTTCGCCGGAAGTAACCCGCGAAGCTGAAGTCGTCGCGGTTATCTGCCCTCTTGTATCAGAAGAAATGTCAGACTCGGAACAAGCGCTTGAAGCCGCTGCCATCGATGTGGAGAACGCCGCGGAATTACTCAGGCTCGCTACAGCGGCAGCATTTAGCAGATGGCGCGATGACAAAAGCGTGACCCTCAGCAAAACCCGGCGGGGGACCGTGCAATCCAGCAGAGATATTCCGCTATTTCTCGATGGCGAAATGATGAAGGTTGGCAAAAACGCGGAAATCACTTTTGTCCCGATGGCGGTGAAGGTGATTGTTCCGCCAAACCAGATCAGCTAAAGGCACTGTTCTCGGGCAACGCGGAGTAAGAATTGGTTTAGACTGACTGCGGCGGGCAGTGGGCTTACGCTGACCACTGCTATGGTGTCCCAAAAGTCCGGTCACCTTCGACGCGTTCTCGGCGTCGGCTTCGGTCTCGCGGTCAGTGTCGGCGGTACGATCGGCGTCGGCATTCTTCGCAGTCCGGGCTTGGTTGCGGAACAACTGCATGCGCCTTTAGCCATTCTTTTCTTGTGGGGTGCTGGAGGGATATACACACTACTTGGCGCAAGTTGTTTGACCGAGTTAGGCGTCATGCTCCCACGAGCTGGCGGGTTTTACGTTTACGTGCGCCGCGCCTTTGGCAACACAGCGGGATTCGCCGTGGGCTGGACCGACTGGCTCATGTACTGTTCGATTCTCGCATATCAGTCAATCGCCATCGCAGAGTTCATAGCGCTCCTGGGACTCGTACCCAGCAGTGCTATTCGATTCCTCTCGATTTTCATCCTCGCTATTATTGTGGCGCTACAGTGGCTTGGAATCCGAATCAGCAGTCAATTTCAAGAGGTGACCACGTCGTTGAAATGCATTGCGTTTTTGGCTCTGGTTTCAGCCTGCTTCCTTGCGCCAGCGAGTGAATCCGCTTCGGCACGCATCGGGCCCCCGATGACGTTCGGCGGGCTGATCGCCGCCTCGCAGGCGATTGTTATTACATACGGCGGCTGGCAAAGCCCGTTATATTTCATGGAGGAAGATCGTGATCCGGTGCGAAATCTCCCGCGAACCATGATCGGCGGTGTGTTGTCGGTGATCGGGATTTATCTGCTTGTCAATGTAGCGCTGTTAAAAGTACTGCCGATGCCGGAACTCGCAGACGCAACGCTACCCGCGGCCGACGCCGCGCAGATTATTGCTGGCCCGCACGGCCGCAATCTCATCACACTGTTGTCAGTAATCTCGCTTGTGCCTTTGCTGAACGCGGTAATCATGATGGCTACACGGGTGATCTTCGCCTTAGGACGCGACCGGCTGTTTTGGTCGCGCACATCGACCGTGAACGCCGGCGGCACTCCGGATACTGCGACACTGTTAACTGCGGCGATCGCCGTCGGCCTTATTGCAACCGGGACCTTTCAGCGACTGATCGCAATGACATCATTCTTTTTGGCGATCAACTACAGCCTCTGTTGCCTTGCTCTCGTTGTATTACGCCACCGGGAACCCGAGTTGCGACGACCATATCGGGCCTGGGGCTATCCTTGGTCGGTTTGGTTGGTCATGGGCGGTGCTGTCATCTTCCTGATTGCAATGCTCGTGGGAGATATGTTCAACGGCCTCGCGGCCGTTGGATTGCTTGCGGTCGGTCTGATCGGGCGTGCCTTGTTCACGCGTGGAGCTGCCGCTGGTGAACAGGCCTAACGAATCACTTCTCCAGTTTCAGGGCCACAGTCGCCAAAGGCGGCAAATGAATCAGGATCGAGTGTTTACGTCCCATCCACTCGCGGACTTCACTGTGGACGCCGCCCAAATTTCCGACGTTGCTGCCGCCATAGGTTTCCCCGTCGGTGTTGATGATCTCGCGATAAAAGCCCGATTCAGGGACTCCAAGCCGGTAGTTGTATCGCACGACGGGCGTTGCGTTGACCACGAACGCGATGATGTCGCCGTCCCGCGATTTTCTCAGGAACGAGACCACACTGTTTTCGGCGTCGTGAAAATCGATCCAATCGAATCCGTCGTAAGTATCGTCCAGTTGCCAAAGCGCCGGTTCGTTTTTGTAGGTGTAATTCAGATGTAGCACCAGCCGACGCAAGCCGTCGTGTCGCGGCAGCTTTAACAGCTCCCAATCGAGCTGAGTGTCGTGGTTCCATTCGTTGCGCTGACCGAACTCGCCGCCCATGAAGAGCAGCTTTTTGCCCGGTTGTCCGTACATCCACGCCAGAAACATCCGGAGATTTGCAAACTTCCGCCAATCGTCGCCCGGCATTTTCGAGAGTAATGAGCGCTTGCCGTACACGATTTCGTCGTGGCTCAAAACCAGAAGGAAGTGTTCGGTGAATGCGTAAAGCAGTGAGAAGGTGATATTGCTGTGATGATACTTCCGATAAATCGGATCAATGCTCATGTAGTGCAGGAAATCGTGCATCCAGCCCATGTTCCATTTGAACCCGAACCCGAGGCCACCGAGATAAGTGGGACGGGTCACGCCGGGCCACGCGGTTGATTCCTCAGCAATCGTCACAATCCCTGGAAAGCGCTCGTAACACACTTCGTTGAATCGTTTAAGAAAATGGATGGCGTCGAGGTTCTCGCGGCCGCCGTAAACGTTCGGGACCCATTGCCCCGGCTTGCGTGAATAATCGAGGTAAAGCATCGAAGCCACGGCGTCGACGCGCAGACCGTCGATATGATATTTGTCGAACCAGAAGAGCGCGTTACCGATTAGAAAATTCCGCACCTCGTTGCGGCCATAATTAAAAATGAGCGTGCCCCAATCCTGCTGCTCGCCCTGGCGAGGATCCATGTGCTCATAGAGATGGGTGCCGTCGAACTCGGCGAGCGCATATGCGTCCTTCGGAAAATGCGCCGGCACCCAGTCCATGATCACGGCGATGCCGGCCTGATGACATTTGTCGATGAAATGACGCAAATCATCGGGCGGCCCGAACCGGCTTGTGGGTGCATAATAATTTGTGACCTGATAACCCCACGAGCCTTCGAATGGATGCTCGGCAATCGGCAACAGCTCGATATGTGTGTAACCCATTTCCAACACGTACGGTAGCAACGTGTCGGCGAGTTCCAGGTAAGTGAGCTGCCGATTTCCTTCTTTGCGGCGCCACGAGCCCAGGTGCACCTCGTAAATACTGATCGGACTTTGCGGCCAATTCTCTTTCTGCCGCGCTTCCATCCATTCGGCGTCGCTCCAGCTATAACGCTCCAAATCGTACACCAGCGATGCAGTGGATTTGCCGTGCTGATTAAAGAATGCGAACGGATCGCTCTTGAGCAGCACCGCGCCGGTCTGGGTGCGGATTTCAAACTTATAGTGCGCGCCTTGCTTGATCTCGGGTAAAAATAATTCCCAGACACCTGCGCCTAACAACTTCCGCATCGGATTTACGCGGCCATCCCAGTCGTTGAAATCGCCAACTACGCTGACGCGTTGCGCGTTTGGGGCCCATACGGCGAAATAAACGCCAGTCGCATCCCCGATCGTTCGCAAGTGTGCGCCAAATTTTTCATAAATTTTCCAGTGTTGTCCCTCCCTAAACAGATGCAGGTCGACGTCGCCCATGATTGGGCCGTACTGATACGCATCCCGCGTGAGCTCTTCTGAGCCGTCCAGTTTTACGATGCGCAGATGGTATGGAACGTCGCGCTCCGCGCCGGGAACAGTGGCGCAAAAAAAACCTTCTTCATCGGTCCGTTCCGCAGCGATCGGTCTGTCCGGATCTCGATCGAGCACGACTTCGATCGCGCGCCCATGCGGGCGAAACGCTCGGATCTCCACGTCATCGCCGACCTTGTGCGGACCTAACACGCTGAAAGGATCAGAATGAAGACCTCTGACAAATCTTTGGACCTCGTCCCGCGGGACGCCGGCAATCTCGAACGCTTTCATTATCCAGCGAAAATCATGAGTTTCACTTCGAGGAACGAAAACTTACCGCGCCTTGCTCTGTAGCCAAACGTTGTTTGCGCTCGTGACGATCGACCGCTGGTCCTTGAGCGCACGTGGCAATTATGCGAATTAACATGGTGAGAAATCTTTGTGTCGCCGTTTGTTGTTTCGGCCTCAGTTCCGTTTTCGCTGCTCCCGTTATTCCTACCGCTCCCGGCACAAGCTGGCGCTACAACATGATCGAGGAAATCGGAAAGGGATTAAACGTTTCGAATGTAAAAGCAGATACTGACGGCAAGATCCGCGTGCCAGTTTTGTACCGCCTCGAGGGAACGGCGGACGTTGATGGGAAAGAACTTCTTAAGTTCGAAATGCACCGCGCGGGCACGATCACCAACACGGATTTGCTTACGGTGGACGAACACGGAATTACCTGCTGGGCTCGGGTGAATCTCGACGACGAGTTTGTTAAGTTTAGTCCGCCGCAGACGATGGTCGCCCCTTCACTGAAAAAGGGCGCCTCGTGGGACTTCAACGGACAGGCGGGCGAACTGAAGGTGCAACAGCATTACCATGTCGTTGGCGAAGAAAAAATCGATGTGCCCGCGGGAAAATTTCAAGCGTTCCGAATTCACGGTGAGCAAACGATGCCGAACCGGATGACAATCG